>NZ_JBFAQA010000015.1:0-237048 GCF_040677005.1 Nonomuraea sp. NPDC049421 | reverse complement strand
GGCTGTGCCGGCGAAGGCATCACATGATCGTCCAGATAGACATAGAGTGCCGTCAGAAGGGCGTCCAGCTCAGTCTTCACAAACCGATCTTGGACGCCCTTCGCTGTGCCCGCAGACGATCAGCGAATTTCACATCAACGATCTAGTCGTTGTCGACGATGCGCGCCCCCAGCGGGAGGAGGGAGACCGGGATGAGCTTGATGTTCGCGACGCCCATCGGGATGCCGATGATGGAGATGAACAGCGGGATCGACGTCACCACGTGACCGATGGCCAGCCAGATGCCGGCGAAGATGAGCCAGATGACGTTGCCGATGGCCGAGAACGCGCCCGCGTCCGGGTCGCGCACGACCGTCCTGCCGAACGGCCACAGCGCGTACGCGGCGATCCTGAACGAGGCGATGCCGAACGGGATCGTGACGATGAGGATGCAGCAGATGATCCCGGCCGCGACATAACCGAGTGCCAGCCAGAAACCCGCGAACACCAGCCAGATGACGTTCAAGATTGTGCGCATGCTCACAGGATGTCATCGATCATGCCGGGCGCGTATCCGGAATGACCCTGACTCATCCCCTGGGCGCGCGGCCCTTTCCCGGGGGTCCGGCGAACGCCTGGGCGATCTCCATCCAGGCCCGCGCGGGCTCGCCGGCCAGTTCCAGGCCGGTGTCGGACAGGTGGGCGCGCTGGGTGACGGCCAGGCAGAAGCCGAGCAGGGTCCCGCGTACGGACGAGGGCGCGTCCTCGGGGCCCGCCGTCCAGGCGCCGCCGCCGGGCATCGCCAGCTCCACGCGTACGGGCTCGTCCGGCACGGGCAGGCCGCGGACGGCGAAGCTGAACGGCCTGGCGCGGAAGCCCAGCATGGCGACGTGCCGCAGCCGGTCGGTCGGCTCCCTGACGACGCCCAGCGCGTCGGCGACGTCCTGGCCGTGCGCCCACGTCTCCATCAGGCGGGCGGTGACGAACGAGGCGGCCGACATCGGCGGCCCGAACCACGGCACCCGCTCGCGCGCCCCCAGCCCCGCGAACACCTCTAGCGACCGCCCCCTGGCCGCGTCGAACCAGGCCAGCAGCTCGGCGGGCGGCATGCCCCGCGACTCGGCGGCGAGGTCGTCCACCGAACCGGCGCCCGCCGACAGCGCGGCGAAGGCGCCGGGATCGGTGGCGGCCAGCACGGCCGCGTCGTCGAACCACGCCAGGTGGCTCACCTGGTCGCGCACCGCCCACCCCTCGGCGGGGGTGGGCCGCTCCCACTCCGCGTCGTCAGGGGAGGGCAGCAGCGCGCGCAGCGCGTCGGTCTCGGCACGCAGGTCACCGATCAGCTCGGCCATGAGGTCCATAATGCAAGCGTGATCTGTGACAGCTGCAAGGACAAGCGCCACGGCGACTGCCGGGGCGGCTCCTGGTGCGACTGCCAGCATCGGGTCATGTCCCGCCCTGATCAGGACGCGACTGAGGAGCTCACCGGGGAGCTCACCGGGGAGCTCACCGGGGAGCCCACCGGGGAGCCCACCGGGGAGCTCGGCGAGAGCGCTTCTGAGCCGGCCGTCAACTGGCAGCGGCAGGGATGAGACGACTCGGGGGACGAGGGGACACTATCCCACACTCTGGACCCCGTCTTGGACATCTCGGACAGCGAGAGTACTCTCGAACCATGCCAGCGGACCCCATGCTCGTCGGTCGACGCCACGTCGACCTCCAGCGTGTCCGCAGTGCCATCTGTTGCGACGCCCGCTAACCGACATCTGTTTTTTCCGCTGAGCGCGTCGCACTTCTCCTCTCCAGCCCTGCCCTCGCCGACGAGGCAGGAGGAACGTTGCGCGCGCCCATGATCAGAAGGACGCGCAATGAGCACCCCTGCCAGCCGCACTCCTGCCAGCCGGCACCACAAACGCCCGCGCGGCGAAGGCCAGTGGGCCCTCGGTTACCGTGAGCCGCTCAACAAGAACGAAGAGAACAAGAAGAACGACGACGGGCTCAACGTCCGGCAGCGGATCATCGACATCTACTCCAAGCGGGGCTTCGACTCGATCGACCCGGCCGACCTGCGCGGACGCATGCGCTGGTACGGCCTTTACACCCAGCGCAAGCCCGGCATCGACGGCGGCAAGACCGCCATCCTGGACCCGGAGGAGCTGGACGACCGCTACTTCATGCTCCGGGTGCGCATCGACGGCGGCCAGCTCGACCTGGCCCAGCTGCGTACGATCGCCGACATCGCCAACGAGTACGCCCGCGGCACCGCCGACATCACCGACCGCCAGAACATCCAGCTGCACTGGGTGGAGATCGAGTCGGTGCCCGACATCTGGGAGCGGCTGGAGGCCGTCGGCCTGTCCACCACCGAGGCGTGCGGCGACACCCCGCGCGTGATCATGGGCTGTCCGCTGGCGGGCATCGACTCCGACGAGGTGCTCGACGCCAGCGACCAGATCAAGGAGATCTACGACCGGGTCGTCGGCAACCCGGCCTACTCCAACCTGCCGCGCAAGTTCAAGACCGCGCTCAGCGGCTGCCCGGCCCACTGCACCGTGCACGAGATCAACGACGTGGCGTTCGTCGGCGTGGTCAACGAGCGCGGCGAGGCCGGCTACGACCTGTGGGTCGGCGGCGGGCTGTCCACCAACCCGATGCTGGGCAAGCGGCTCGGCGTGTTCGTCAGCCCCGAGAAGGTGGCCGACGTGCACGAGGGCGTCGTCGGCATCTTCCGCGACTACGGCTACCGGCGGCTGCGCCACAGGGCCAGGATCAAGTTCCTGGTCAACGACTGGGGGCCGGAGAAGTTCAGGGAGATCCTGGAGACCGAGTACCTCAAGGAGGCGCTGCCCGACGGGCCCGCGCCCGAGCAGCCGCGCGGCAGCCGGCGTGACCACGTCGGCGTCTTCCCGCAGAAGGACGGCAACTTCTACGTCGGCTTCGCGCCCAAGGTGGGCCGGGTCGACGGCGACAAGCTGCGGGTCATCGCCGACATCGCCGAGCGGCACGGCTCCGACCGGGTGCGCACCACCGTCGAGCAGAAGATGGTCATCCTCGACGTCGCGCCCGAACGGGTCGAGTCCGTCGTGGCCGAGCTGGAGGCCAACGACCTGCAGGTCAACCCGTCCACGTTCCGCCGCCAGACGATGGCCTGCACCGGCATCGAATACTGCAAGCTCGCCATCGTCGAGACCAAGGCCACCGCGATGGACCTGATCGACGAGCTGGAACGGCGCCTGCCCGACTTCGACCAGCCGCTGACCATCAACGTCAACGGCTGCCCCAACTCCTGCGCCCGCATCCAGGTCGCCGACATCGGCCTGAAGGGCCAGCTCGTCGTGGACGAGAACGGCGACCAGGTCGAGGGCTTCCAGATCCACCTGGGCGGCTCGCTCGGCGTCAACGCGGGCTTCGGCAGGAAGGTACGCGGGCTCAAGACCACCGCCAAGGCACTGCCCGACTACGTGACACGCGTCGTGTCCAACTACGACAGCCAGAAGAAGGAAGGCGAGTCGTTCGCCGACTGGGTCCAGCGAGCAGACGAGGCCGACCTGAAATGACCGAACGAGCGGTTCCCTTCCACTGCCCCTACTGCGGTGACGAGGACCTCGAGCCCTATGAGCCCGCCGAATCTCACGCGGGCGAGCGCGGGGCGTCCGGGGCGGGAACGGGCGGCGGCTGGTACTGCCGCGCCTGCGCTCGTGCCTTCAAGCTCAAATTCCTGGGGATCGGAGTGAAGATATGACGCTCGTCGACATCGAGGTGGGGCTGAGAGATCAGCGCGGCGTGCTCGACCTGCAGGACATCGTCGAGTCCGCCGCCAAGTTCCTCGAAGGCGCCCCCGCGCGGGAGATCATCCGGTGGGCGGCCGCGACGTTCGGCGACCGGCTGTGCCTGACCTCCTCGATGAGCGACGCGCTGCTCATCGACCTGGTGAGCAGGGTCAAGCCCGGCGTCGACGTCCTGTTCATCGACACCGGCTACCACTTCGCCGAGACCATCGGCACCCGCGACGCGGTGCGCCAGGTCTACGACGTCAACGTGATCGACATCAAGCCGTCGCGCACGGTCGAGGAGCAGGACCGCGACCTCGGGCCGCGGCTGTTCGGCCGCAACCCCGACCTGTGCTGCTACCTGCGCAAGGTCGAGCCGCTCAACCGGGCGCTCGAGCCGTACCTCGCGTGGATCTCCGGCATCCGCCGCGACGAGTCGCCCAGCAGGACCGGCACCAAGGTCGTGGAGTGGGACGCCAAGCGGCAGATGGTGAAGGTCAACCCGATCGCCGCCTGGACGCAGGAGGACGTCGACAACTACATCGCCGACAACGGGGTGCTGATCAACCCGTTGCACTACGACAACTACCCCTCGATCGGCTGCGCGCCGTGCACGCGGCAGGTCGCGGAGGGAGAGGATCCGCGCAGCGGACGCTGGGCGGGCCTGGGGAAGGTCGAATGCGGCATTCACCTGTGATCCCCAGCGGGGGACCCGTCCCGTTGGCAGGCGGGGCGGCCCCCGGCCGCGTGCCACTGGTGGCGGTGGCCCACGGGTCTCGTGACCCGCGCGCCGCCGCCACCGTGGCCGCGTTGCTCGACCAGGTGCCGCTGGACGTGCGGGTGGCGTACCTCGATCACTGCGCGCCCTCGCTCGGGCAGGCGCTCGGCGGGCTGCGGGCGGCCGTGGTGCTGCCGCTGCTGCTCACCGAGGCGTACCACAGCCGGGTCGACCTGCCCGCGGCGCTCAACGAGGCCCGGGCGCGCGATCCGCTGCTGCGGGTCAGCTACGGGAGCACGCTGGGCCCGCATCCGCTGCTGCTGTCCGCGCTGGAGCGGCGGCTCGGCGAGGCGGGCGTGCCGGCGGGCGACCCCGGGACGGCGGTGGTGCTGGTGTCGGCCGGCTCCAGCGACGCCAGGGCCAACGCCGTGGTGGCGGAGACGGCGCGGGTGTGGCGGCGGTCCGGCTGGTGGACCGTGACACCCGCTTACGCCTCCGCGGCGCGCCCCACGCCGGCGCAGGCGGTGACCGCCCTCAGACGGGCCGGCGCCCCGCGCGTGGTCGTGGCCCCGTACCTGCTTGCTCCCGGCTTCTTCGCCGACAAGGTCCGCCACGAAAGCCTGGAGGCCGGCGCCGACGCGGTAGCCGACGTCCTTGGCCCAGCCCCAGAACTGGTCGAGATCCTCCTCGAACGCTACAAAACCGCCTTGACCCAACCAACCGCCCTAGCCGTCTGACCTTCGAGGCCACCCTTATAGGGAACGCCAACCCCACGACCGCACACCCCCTACGACCGAAAGGTGGCCCGAGCAGGGGCCGCCCCTCCCCATGGGGACGCCAATCCCCACGGCCGCACGCTCCCTCTACAGCCGGAAGGCGGCCGGGACAGGGGCCTTTGGCGGAGGCCACCCCTCCCACCCAAAGGACGCCGGCCACCTAGCTCCGGAAAGTGACAAGGGCGGGGGTCAGTAGCCGGGGTGGCGGTTGTCGTCGCGGAGTTGGCGGCGGAGTTCGCGGCCCTCGGCGCGGACCTGGCGGCTCAGCTCGCGCCAGTCCTCGCCGTGGAGCTGGCGCCAGTGCTCGCGCCAGGCCGAGAAGCCGCGCCTGAGCGGCTTGGCCTGCGAGTCGCCGACCACCTTGACGTCGCCCATCACGGCGTACGCCTGCACGCGCACCACGGGGACGTTCGCCCCGGACAACGCCTGGTCGACCTTGACCTTCTTGTCGCCCATGATGGCCATGCCGTCGAGGTCCACGCTCACGCCGTCGGGGACGATGATCTTCACGTCGCCCATCACCGCGACGGCCATGATCTCGACCTTGTCGGTCCGCACCTCGGCCTCGCGCAGGTCGAGCACGACGTCGCCCATCACCGCGACCGCGCCGAGCTCCTGGTCGATGCGCCAGGTGCCGTGCCGCTTGGAGTCGCCCATGACGGCCACGAACCAGCGCCGCTTCCTGCCTTGGGGCTGCACGGGCGCGGGCGCGGGCGCGGCGGCGCCCGACGGCAGGTCCTGGGTGAGCAGGGCCAGCTCGGCGTGCGTGGTGGCCGTATAGGCGGCTTCGGTACGGTCCGTCAGCTCCGCGAGGGTGAGACGCCCCTCGACCGAGGCGACGCGTAGCTGCTCGACGACGGCCTCGCGCTCGGCATCGGACGCGCGGAGCTCACCGGGATCAGTCATACTCGCAACATATCGCGTCTTGCCCTCGATGCTCCTCCTCCCTGCGGAGGAATACCTTGATACCCCGAAACATGCACATTTCGGATGAGAAGTGAACCGGTCCATGGGCGGGGCACGTATCACGCGATGACACGGACCCCGGTCTGGTCCGGGGCGCGGCCGGACCAGGCTAGGGTCCCTGTCATGCATGAGGAACAGCTCTACCGCGCGGCGTTGAACGGCGAGACCGAGACCGTCGGCAAGCTGCTCGCCAGTGGCGCCGATCCCAACAGGCCCAGCGAGGGCGAGGACGCGGGCCTGCCGCTGTGCGCGGCCGCCGCCTGGGACCGCACCGAGGTGGCCGGCGCGCTGCTGGCGGCCGGCGCCGAGGTCGGCGCTAGGGAGGCGGGCGGCTGGACGGCGCTGCTCTGGGCCGCCGCCAACGGCCACGCCAGCGTCGCCAGGGTGCTGATCGAGGCAGGCGCCGAGGTCGACGTCACCAACGACGACGGCGACACCCCGCTCACCCTGGCCGTCAGGCGCGGCGCGCTGGGCGTCGTGCAGGTGCTGCTGGAGGCGGGCGCCGACCACCAGAAGTACGACGGCGACGGCGACACCCCGCTGGAGATCGCCCTCGACTGGGTCGGCGTGCACCTGGAGAGCGCGCTGCTCGACCAGGTGGAGCAGGAGGGCTGGGAATACGTCGTCGCCCGCCACTACGCCAAGGACGGCACCGAACTGGTCACCGTGGCGGGCCGTTCGGCCGACGGCGCCGAGAGCGAGCAGGTGCAGGCCCAGCGCGGCCACGCGGCCATCGCGACCCTGCTGGAGGACGCGGCGGGCGTCGAGACGCCGGTGGATCAGCTGGTGGCGCGGGCGCTGGCGCACCGCGACGTCGACGAGGACGCCGAGACCTGGTGGATCGTGGCCGACACGCTGGGCAAGCGGGCCGACGACGACACCTACGAGGCGCTGGCCAGGCTGTGCGTGAGCGAGGACGCCAGGGAGCGCGAGTTCGGCGTGGACGCCATCGCGCAGTTCGGGTTCTCCGACGGCGACAAGCCGTACCTCGAAAGGACCCTGCCGCTGCTGGAGAAGATGGTCACGACCGAGGGCAACCCGCAGGTGCTGCGCTCGGTGCTGGCCGCGCTCGGCCACCAGGGCGACCCGCGGGCGCTGCCGTACGTGCTGGACGTCATCGGGCGTCCCGATCACAAGCGCACGATCACCGACCCCATCGCTCTGGCCGACGTGCTGCCGCCCGACCACGAGGAGGGGCTGGCGCTGCTCATCTCGATGAGCGAGGACGACGACTCCGAGATCCGCGACTGGGCGACCGCCGGGCTCGCGGGGCTGTCGGCCGACACGCCGCAGATCAGGGAGGCGCTGGCGGCCCGGCTGACCGACTCCGACCTGCGTACGGTGGCCGAGGCCACGCGCGGGCTGGCCGTGCGCGGCGACGAGCGGGCCGCCCAGGGCACTCAGCGGGTGCTGGCGGAGAGCGACGACGAGTACGCCAGGGACCTCGTCTCCCAGCCCGCCTGAGCCCGCACAGAACCGCACAGCCCCGCCCGGGCCCGCCCGGGCCCGTACAGGACCGCCCTGGCCCCTGGGCGGGGCGGGAACCGCACCTGGGGTGTCGCCCGGGTGGTCGGCCGTTGTTCAGGCAGGAGACGCGGCCGGACCTGTCAGCCGCCGTTGAGCACGCGGGTCACCCAGTCCAGGGTGCCCGTGCTCAGCGCCTCCTCCGCCAGGCGCTTGCCCGTCGTCGTGGTGATGGCCGCGAGCGAGCTGTCGATCCACCCCTGCACGTTCTGGTGTCCCTGCTCGCGGTACTCCACGGCCTGGATGAGGCACTCCAGCTTGTCGGCGTCACGCGCGCAGACGGCTTCGAGGCTGGCCTTCTCCTCGTACTCGCCCACGGCGTCGCGCAGCATGCCGGCCACCTCGGCGGGCACGTGGCGCACCTGGTCGGCGGTGACCTCCTCGTTGGGGGCCGGCTTGAGGTAGAGCTTGCCGACGTACGGGATGTCGGTGATGCGAGTTTCCTGCGTGTCGTGGAAGAGGCTCATGAAGGCGGCCCGCTCGGGGTTCGCCCCTTCGAGCCTGGCGATCACGGCGGCGAGCACGGCCGCGCGGAACGAGTGCTCGGCGATGCTCTCGGGATCGCGTACGCCCGCCACCAGCCAGCCGGTCCGCTTGTAGCGTTTGAGCAGCCCGAACTCGTACATCAGGTCGGCCAGACCGGTCGTGTCGTCACCCGTCATGGGAGACCCCCTCTCGTCTCGTGCTGCCGTCCGGGGGACGCCGTGACCAGCGGTCACGGTGTCCCCCGGCGACCTGGTCGAGGATTGGCAAGCCTACGTCGCCGCTCCCCGGTTCCTGCGTCGGCCCCGGTTCCTGCGTCGGCCCCGGTGATCAGCCCGGTGATCAGCCCGGTGGTCAGCCCGGTGGCCGGTGCGCCGTCAGTCCCAGTCGGAGGCGCGCCAGTCGTTGCCGTAGTCGCTCTTCAGGCCGTTGCGCCAGCTGTCCCACGGCGCCCACTCGCCGCCGCGGTCGTCGTAGCGTGGCTTGAACTTGATGGGCCGCTCCTTGACCGGCTTGTACGGCTTATATGGCTTGTGCGGCTTCTGGTGCTTGTGCGGTGGCCGGTTCGGCGGCTGGTTCGGCGGCTGGTTGGGCGGCTGCTCGGGCTCTTCCGGCTCTTCCGGCTCCTCGACCTCCGGCTCCTCCTGCTCGGGCAGCACCTCGCGAATGGGCTCGTGGCGCCTGTCGTCGTGGTGGCGGTGGCCACGGAAGTGGTGCTCGTCGTGGAAGTCGTGGTGGTGGTGATGGTGGTGCCCGCCCCACCAGCGGCGGCCCCACCAGTACGGGCCGCAGCGGCGGTGACCGCACCCCAGCACCGGCTTCTCGCCGGAGGTGTAGGCGACGGCGGTGGGGACGGCGGGCGCGCCTGCGCTCGCGCCGGCGATCCCCTGGCCGACGGGAAGGAGCACCACGCCGGCCGCGGTGGCGGCGAGCGCAAGGCCAGCGATACGCCGGCGCACCGCTGGCCTATGTGGCTTATCGAAATGAACGTGCATCTATTACCGCCCTGGGTAGAACGACCCGAAATCCGAGCCCCCATTTCTCGGAGTACTCGGACAAGGGCAGACGTACCCGCGCACAGAATCCCGTTTACCCGTACTGATCCAAACAACCCGTCAAATCCTTAAGGTTCCGGCGAAGGGGTCGTTGTACCAGAATTTTGGGAGACCGCTGCGCCCTTCCCGGGCGCCCGTACGGTAAAAGACGCACGCTCCGCGCCTTTTCCTATAACGGATAAGTGAGACGTGCGGAATTAGTCCGATTTCGCGGGGTTAAGGGCCGGAAAGAGCGGGGGCGGTGGTGAGCACGTCCCTGGCCAAGGACAGGTCGCCCTCCAGGTCGGCGGGGAAGTCGGCGGGATCGCCCCGGCCGCCCAGCAGGAAGCAGAACGCCACGACGTTCGCCGTGATGTGCGCGTCGGGCTCCCCCGGCCCGGCGTCCTCCACACCCAGCGCGACCCGCCACTCGCCGCCGCCGGGGCCCGTCAGCGTCAGCAGCAGCGTGCGGCCGGAGCCGTCCAGCCCCGACAGCAGCATCGTCCACGGCAGCAGGCGCGCGCACAGGTCGGCCGTCGGATGGATGTGCTCGGGGACGGGGTCAGGCAGGCGCACCCGCGCCGTCCGCGCGGCGTCGGCCGTGTGGATCCACGTCTCCAGGCCCCTGGCCAGGATGTGATCTCTGACCGCGATCTCCATGCCGTCGAGCGTGGCGGGGGTGGACGGCGGCAGCTCGGCCAGGTGCCGGCAGAGCGCGTCGGCCTGCGCCCGCCAGTCCCGCCGCGTCTGCTCAGGGCTGCGGGCCCGCTCGTACGCCTGGACGTCGTGCGTACGCCCCAGCGAGTCGGCCGCCTCGATCGGCGGGCCCAGCACCGGAGCGCCCACGGAGGCCGCCACCAGGCCGTCCTTGGCCGCCAGGTGGGCCACGAGCTCCTGCAGCGTCCAGCCCTCGACGATGACGCGCGACCAGTCGTCGTCCACGGCGCAGGCCAGCAGGGCGTCCATGGCGGCCACGCGGGCCGCGTACGGCCGCGCCCAGCCGGCGGTGGGGGGCGCGGGGCGGCGCCGCGCGCGGGCCCCGGCGAGGAGCTGGGGCCGCAACGAGTGGGCCGGCACCGCCGGGTCCTCCATCATCGCGTCCAGATAGAGACGCTCGACGGGGTCCATCACACCTCTTCCTGCGCGTACGCGGCGGTCAGGTCCGTGTGCGGCGGCCCTGGCTCCGGCACGCTTGCTCCATGTCCGCCCGATCCGTGGGGCGACCGGACGTTCATCAGATCTCCTCCGCTCGCGCCCGATCCGTGCGGGGACCCGGCGCTCATCAGACTTCTTCCTCGGCCAGCGCGTCCGCCAGGCGGCGTAACGCCTGGCGGATGCGGGACTTGGCGGTGCCCTCGGGGACGCCGAGCTCCTCGCCGACCTGCCGGTAGGTGCGCCCGCCGAAGTACGCCAGCTCGACGGCCTGGCGTAACGCCTCGGGCAGGGACGTCACCGCCCTGCGCACCCGGTCGGCCTCGTCGGCGGCCAGCACGGTGTCCTCCAGGCGGGCCGGCTCCCGTTCGAACAGCCGGGGCCCGAGCACCGACACCCGCCTGCGTTCCTCCGCGCGCACGTGGTCCACCGCCCTGCGGTGGGCGATGGTGGCCAGCCAGGCGCGCAGTGTGCCGCGGTCGGGGTCGTAGGCCAGCGGCCGCTCCCAGAAGACCAGGAACACCTCCTGCGTGATGTCCTCGGCGATCACCCGGTCCCTGGTGACCCGCAGGGAGAGACCGAAGATCAGCGAGGAGAGCCGATCGTAGACCTCCCCCAGCGCGGACTCATCGCCGCCGACCACCCGCTGGTGCAGCAGACGGTCGTCGTACGGTGCCTCCACTGGCACCACACTCCCGTGTAATCCGGACCAAGGCGGCACAGGCGCCGCGACCCGAGCATGTCATTATTCGCGGCAAATGTAGAGCGGGATGACCCGCACCGCGAGACTCTTTCGCGCCGCGATAGTGTCGTCTTCAGAAAGCGACGAAGCGCACACAAAGCGCACAAAAAAGCTCACACAGCTCACACGGAGCGAACACGGAGGGACCACGCATGGCCACCACCCGCACCGCGACGACCCAGTGGAAAGGCGCCCTGCTCGACGGCTCGGGCACCGTCTCCCTCGACACCTCGGGCGTCGGCACGTTCGAGGTCTCCTGGCCGTCCAGGGCCGAGTCCGCCAACGGCAAGACCTCCCCCGAGGAGCTCATCGCCGCCGCCCACTCCTCCTGCTTCTCCATGGCGCTCTCCCACGGCCTGGCCGGCGCCGGCACCCCGCCCGAGTCGCTGACCACCAGCGCCGACGTGACGTTCCAGCCGGGCGAGGGCATCACCGGCATCGTGCTGACCGTCCGGGGCCGCGTGCCCGGCATCAGCGCGGAGCAGTTCCAGCAGGCGGCCGAGGACGCGAAGGCCAACTGCCCGGTCAGCAAGGCGCTGGCGGGCACGACGATCACGCTCAAGGCCGAGCTGCTCTGACGAGCGAACGCCCTTACCGAACAGCGATCGGACCATTGCGCGACCAAGACCGCTTTCGCGTGCGACAATCGGGTCACATGCGCGAGGTCTGGCCGGGCGAGCCCTATCCACTCGGCGGCACCTGGGACGGCGTTGGCACCAGCTTTGCGGTGTTCTCCGAGGTCGCCGAGCGGGTCGAGCTGTGCCTTTTTCACGATGACGACTCCGAGGAGCGCGTCGATCTGCCCGAGGTCGACGGCTTCGTCTGGCATGGCTATCTGCCGGGCATCCAACCGGGACAGCGATACGGCTATCGCGTGCACGGGCCCTACGACCCGCCGCAGGGCCACCGGTGCAACCCGGCCAAGCTGCTGCTCGACCCCTACGCCAAGGCCATCGACGGCGAGCTGACCTGGAACCAGGCGCTGTTCCCCTACTACTTCACCGACCCGAGCCGGCGCAACACCGAGGACAGCGCCCCCTACATGCCGAAGAACGTGGTGATCAACCCGTTCTTCGAGTGGGGCAACGACCGGCCGCCGCGCATCCCGTACCACGAGACCGTGATCTACGAGGCCCACGTGCGCGGGCTCACGATGCGCCACCCCGACGTGCCGCCCGACCTGCGGGGCACGTACGCGGGGGTCGGGCATCCGGCGATCATCGAGCATCTGCTGTCGCTCGGGGTGACGGCGGTCGAGCTGATGCCGGTGCACCACTACGTCCCCGAGCACTTCCTGGTCGCCCGCGGGCTGACCAACTACTGGGGCTACAACACCATGGCCTACCTCGCCCCGCACGGCGGCTACTCCAGCGCGGGCACGCGGGGGCAGCAGGTGCTGGAGTTCAAGGCCATGGTGCGGGCGCTGCACGAGGCGGGCATCGAGGTCATCCTCGACGTGGTCTACAACCACACCGCCGAGGGCGACCACATGGGTCCGACGCTCGGGTTCAGGGGCATCGACAACGCCGCCTACTACCGCCTGCACGACGGCGACCGGCGCTACTACCTCGACTACACCGGCTGCGGCAACTCGCTCAACGTGCGCTCGCCGCACGCGTTGCAGCTCATCATGGACTCCCTGCGCTACTGGGTGCTGGAGATGCACGTCGACGGGTTCCGCTTCGACCTGGCCTCGGCGCTGGCCAGGGAACTGCACGACGTCGACCGGCTGAGCGCGTTCTTCGACCTCATCCAGCAGGATCCGGTGATCTCTCAGGTCAAGCTGATCGCGGAGCCGTGGGACGTGGGGCCCGGCGGGTATCAGGTCGGAAATTTCCCGCCTTTGTGGACGGAATGGAACGGGAAATACCGCGATATCGTACGAGATTTCTGGAGGGGCACCCATTCCGCCCTTCCTGAGTTCGCGTCCCGGCTGACCGGCTCCGCCGACCTCTACGAGTCGTCCGGCCGCCGTCCCGTCGCCTCCATCAATTTCGTCACCTGCCACGACGGCTTCACCCTCGCCGACCTCGTCTCCTACGACCACAAGCACAACGAGGCCAACGGCGAGGACAACCGCGACGGCACCAACGACAACCGCTCCTGGAACTGCGGCGCCGAGGGCCCGGTCGAGGACCCCCACATCGTGACCCTGCGCCGCCGCCAGCGCCGCAACTTCCTCGCCACGCTGTTCCTGTCGCAGGGCGTGCCGATGCTGTCCCACGGCGACGAGATCGGGCGCACCCAGCGGGGCAACAACAACGCCTACTGCCAGGACAACGAGCTGGCCTGGATCGACTGGTCCACCGTGCACACCGAGTCCGACCTGCTGGAGTTCGTCCGCGCGCTGTCGAAGCTGCGCCGCGAGCACCCCGTCTTCCAGCGGCGGCGCTTCTTCCACGGCCGTCACCCCGACGACGGCCGGCGCGACCTCGTGTGGCTGACGCCGGGCGGGCGCGAGATGACGGCCGGCGACTGGCACATCAGCTACGCCAAGTCGCTCATGGTCTATCTGAACGGCGACGCCATCACCGAGCCCGGCCCCAGGGGCGAGCGCATCGTGGACGACTCGTTCCTGCTGCTCATCAACGCCCACCACGAGAACATGTCGTTCACGCTGCCCGGCGAGGAGTTCGGCAGCGGCTGGCTGCCGGTGCTCGACACCAACCATGACACGATCGAGGACGCGTACGCCGACGAGCGCTGGTCGGCCGGCGACCTCGTCGCGGTCACGGCCCGCTCGCTGCAGGTGCTGCGCCTGCCCCGCCAGGACGCCAGAACACCCTGAGCCGCCTCAGCCCTTGAGCCGTGTCAGCCCTGACCGTGTCAGCCCTGAACCGCGTCAGCCCTGAGCCGTGTCAGAAGAGCCGGGCGGCGCTCGCGCTCAGGAAGACGAGCGTGAACGCGGTGACGCCGGCCAGGCCGTGCAGGGTGACGGCGAGCGCGGGGAAGCCGCGCGCGGCGGTGGTGGCGTGGCGGCCGGTGCCGAGCCAGCGGGTGAACATCACGAAGCCGAGCAGCGCGGCGGCGGCGAGGCCGGCGAACGCCGCCCAGGCCAGCACCCGGTTGCCGGTGATCAGCCCGCCCGCCCAGCAGAGCAGCGCCGTCACGGCCAGGGCCGGGTGCGAGACGACGAGGGCGGCGGGAAACCGGGTGATCTTGGTCGGGCGCTTGGCGCCGGTGAGCCAGAACGACAGCAGGTAGACGCCGGCGGCTGCGGCGATCGTCCACGCCACGGCGGTGGCCAGGCTCACGGCGGCCCCTCTCCCTGTTATCCCTATCGTCACGTTAAGCAAAGAAACGGTAAGAAGTCCGCCGTTACGCGAAAGTACTATCCGTCCCGAAACCAGGGCGGGACCGATTGTCGGTGCGCTGTGCCAAGGTAGAGGAGTGCGGCGCATCTATCCCGACATTCAGGACAACCCGGACATCGTTCAGGCGTACGCCTACCCCGAGGACCGGCCGTGGCTGCGGCTCAACATGGTCGCCAGCGTCGACGGCGCCGCCTGGCTCAACGGGCGCTCGGGGCCGCTGTCCAGCAAGGGTGACCGGCGTGTCTTCCAGACGCTGCGCGGGCTGGCCGACGTGATCCTCGCGGGCGCCGCCACCGTGCGCAAAGAGGGCTACGGCCCGGTCCCGCCGCGCGACTCCTGGGCCGAGATCCGCGAGGGCAGGCCCGAGGTGCCGCCCATCGCGGTCGTCACCCGCAGCCTGGCGCTCGACCTCGACGGCGAGCTGTTCACCGACGCGCCGAGCAGGACCATCGTCATCACCTGCGAGTCCGCGCCCCAGGAGCGGCGCAGGCTGGCGGCCAAATACGCCGACCTCGTGGTGGCCGGTGACGACGGCGTCGACCTGCCTCTCGCCGTGGCCGCGCTGCACGGGCGGGGGCTGACCCGGGTGCTGTGCGAGGGCGGGCCGCGCATCAACGCCCAGCTCTCGGCGTGCGGGCAGGTCGACGAGCTGTGCCTGACAATCAGCCCGCTGCTGGTCGGGGGCGGTGCCGCCCGCATCCAGAACGGCACGCCCGCACAGGTCGGGCTGCGGCTGGGCCACGTACTGGAGGAGGACGGGGTGCTCTTCTGCAAGTACACGAGGGAGCAGAGCAATGACTGACGACCCGACCACGGGGCCGACCGCTTCGGCGGCCACTTCGCCGGCGACTGATCCGGCCGCGGAGCCCGGCGGGGAGCCCGCCACGGAGCCCGCCACGGAGCCCGCCACGGAGCCCGCCACGGAGCCCGCCGCGGGGCCGGTGGCTGAGGAGGAGCCGCAGCCGGTGCCCAATCTGCCGGTGCGGCCGCCGGTTCCGCCGATGCTGGCCAAGCCGGTCAAGGCCATGCCGAAGCAGGACGGCACGCTGTTCTACGAGCCGAAGTGGGACGGTTTCCGGTGCATCATCTTCCGCGACGGTGACGAGGTCTATCTGGGCAGCCGCAACGAGCGGCCGTTCACGCGCTACTTCCCCGAGCTGGTCGAGGCGGCGCGGGCCGAGCTGCCCGACAAGGTCGTCATCGACGGCGAGATCGTGCTGCCCATGGGCAGCCAGCTCGACTTCGACGCGCTCCAGCAGCGCATCCATCCGGCCAAGTCGCGGGTGACGATGCTGTCCGAGCAGACGCCTGCCCAGTTCGTCGCGTTCGACCTGCTGGCGCTGGGCGACGAGTCGCTCATGGAGGTGCCGTTCGCGCAGCGGCGGGCGCGGCTAGAGACGCTGTTCCCCGAGAAGGGCGGCTCCATCAGGCTCACCCCGGTCACCACCGACCAGGGGCAGGCGGGCGAGTGGTTCGAGATGTTCGAGGGCGCCGGGCTCGACGGCATCATCGTCAAGCCGGGCGACCAGCCTTACGTGCCCGACAAGCGCACGATGTTCAAGGTCAAGCACGAGCGCACGGCCGACGTCGTGGTGTGCGGCTACCGCGAGCACAAGTCGGGGCCGATCGTCGGGTCGCTGCTGCTCGGCCTCTACGGTGACGACGGGCGGCTGCACCACGTGGGGGTGGCGGCGTCGTTCCCGATGAAGCGAAGGGCCGAGCTGGTCGAGGAGGTCAAGCCGTACATCGCCGAGCTGAGCGAGCACCCCTGGGGCCACTGGGCCGAGCAGGCGGCGACCAACGTCGGCCAGCCGGCGGCCGGGCCGTCCAGGGGCGGGCAGCGGGTGCCCGGCGCGGTGTCGCGGTGGAACGCCAAGAAGGACCTGTCGTTCATCCCGCTATGGCCTGAGCTGGTGGTGGAGGTGGCCTACGACCAGATGGAAGGCGACCGGTTCCGGCACACCGCGCAGTTCCGTCGGTGGCGGCCCGACCGCACTCCTGAGTCGTGCACGTACGAGCAGCTCGAACGTCCCGTGCATTACAACCTCGACGATATCCTTGCCCGATAGTCGTTGTCCCGATATATCTCGTCATATGACGACAGGGGATGAGCTCAGGGCCGCCGTGTCCGCACGCCGTGATCTAGGGCCCGACTACGAAGACGCCGTCGTGGACTCGTTCCTCGACAAGATGGGCCAGGAGATCGACCGGCGGGTGGACGAGCGGCTGAGCCAGGTCACGCCCAAAGGCCGCCAGGTGGCCCGCGAGGGGCCGCCCGACGGCCAACGCCTCGCCCTCGCCATCGTGTCGGTGGCCCTTGGCACCGTGTCGACCGTCGTGTTCATGGTGCTCGGAGATGGCCGGTTCTGGCCGATCCTGGCGGTGTGGATCGGCATCATCGCCGTCAACTCCATCTTCAACGGCTCCAACTCCTCCAAAGACAAGAAGGACTAACCCCCACCCACCACCGTGACAGTGGCCCTGGGGGCCGGCGGTGGGGGGTCTGCGGGGGTCACATCGGGGGTGCAGATGGGGGGTCCGGCGGGAAGGCCGGTGCGGGGCCGGCGGTGCGGGGCCGGCGGTGGGGGGGGCCGGCGGTGGGGGGTCTGCGGCGGCGTCGGCGGGGGTCCTACGAGGGTTGCGACGAAGTGCCCGTGGGGTTCGGCGAGGCCGCCAGCTTGAGCCGCTGGTGAGTCGGGTGAGGGCCGGCTTGGGGTGGTCGTGAGACCCGGCTCCACGCGGTCGGATGTCAGGTCAGCCAGATGAGGCCGGCGAAGCGGCCCGTTGGCTGGTCGCGGCGGTGGGAGTAGAGCTCTGCCGACTCGATCGTGCAGCGGGCGTCGTGGTGGATGTCGGGGACGCCTGCTGTTCTCAGCTGTGACTCGATGCCGGCGCGCAGGTCCAGGGCGGGGGTGTCCCAGGACGTGGTGGACCAGGTGGCGGGGACCTTTTCGGCCACCTGGGCGCGGAGGGCGGCGGGGACCTCGTAGCAGCGGCCGCAGGCGCCGGGGCCGATCAGCGCGACCATCCTGCTCGGCACGGCGCCCTTGGCCGCCATCGCCGTCACCAGGGCGGTGGCGATGCCGGCCTCGGTGCCGGGGCGGCCGGAGTGGGCGGCGCCGACCATGCGGGCCACCGGGTCGGCCACCAGCACGGCCGGGCAGTCGGCGCCCAGCGACGCCAGCGCCAGCCGGGGCTCGGTGGTGAACACGCCGTCGAGCGGCGGCGGGTCGTCGCCGTACGGCTCGCTCACGTACGCCACCTCGGCGCTGTGCACCTGGCGCATGAAGACCACCGCCCGCACCCCCAGCTCGGTCACCAGGCCCGCGCGGTTGGCGCGGACGGTCGCCGGGTCGTCACCGACCATGCCGCCGAGGTTGCGCGAACCGTAGGGCGGGGCGCCGACGCCGCCGTCGCGGTCGGTGATGGCCACGTGGACGCCGGGGGCGAGCTGCATGCCCCCGATCTTAGGCGACGCCCGCCACCTTCAGCGGGCACCCTGATGTTCGATGACGATAGAACAGCTCCTACAGTTGTTCCATGGCTATCGAACATCGTCGAGGTGTCATCGTACTGGCGCTGGTCGCGTCCTTCATGGTCTTCGTGGACGGGACGATCGTGCACCTCACCCTCGCCCAGCTCGCCTCCCACCTCGGCGCCTCGCGCGCCGAGCTGGAGTGGGCCGTCAACGCCTACACGCTCGCGTTCGCGGCGGTGATGCTGGGCGCGGGCGCGATCACTGACACTCTCGGCGCGAGGCGGGCCTTCGTGGCGGGGCTGCTGGTGTTCACGGTCTCGTCGGCGGCGTGCGCGGCGGCGCCCACGATGGCGGTGCTCAACGGTGCGCGGCTGGTGCAGGGCGTGGGGGCGGCGCTGCTGCTGCCCAGCGCGCTCGTCCTCGCCACCGCGGCGGCAAATGACGAGCACGCCCGGCACCGGCTGGTCGGCTGGTGGTCCGCGGCCGGCGGCGTCGGGATGGCGGCGGGGCCGCTGCTGGGCGGCGCGCTCGTGGCGGTCGCGGACTGGCATACCGTGTTCGGCGTCAACGTGCTCATCGGGGTTCCCGCGGTGATCTGGAGCGTGCGGTCGATGCCGGCCGTCGCGCGCGGCGAGCGTCGTCTCGACGTCGCCGGCCTGGTCACCGCGACCCTGCTGATCGGCGGCCTGGTCTTCACCCTCATCGAGGCTCCCGTCCAGGGCCTGCCGAGCACGCCGGTCGTCACCGCCATGGTGCTCGGGGTGGCCGGACTCGCCGGTTTCGTCCTGGCCACCCGCGCCACCGACACCAGCCGGGCGCCGGCCGGCCGGGCCAGGCGCATGCCGGTGGTGCCGACGGCGCTCTACCGGGATCGGGTGTTCGTCGTGACGGCGGCGCAGGGGGCGCTGTTCAATCTCGCCTTCTACGGGCTGCTGTTCGCGATGAGCCTGATGCTCCAGCAAGGGCGCGGGCTGGGAGCGCTGAGCAGCGGGCTGCTGTTCCTGCCGCTGACCGGGCTCATCGCGGTCGCCAACCTGTGTGCGGCCCGGCTGACGCGGCGGTTCGGGCGGCCCGCCGTGGTGGGCGCGGCGCAGGCGCTGCTGGCCGGGACGTTCCTGCTGGTGGCGTGGGCGGGCACGGCGGAGGAGCTGTGGCCACTGGTGCTCGCGCTGGTGCCCGCCGGGTTCGGCTCGGGGCTGCTGGTGCCGTCCATGACCTCGCAGGCGATCGCCACCGTCGGGCCCGAGCTGCACGGGGCCGCCTCGGCCGCGTTCAACACCGCGCGGCAGGTCGGCGGGGCCGTGGGCGTGGCCACGTTCGGTCCGCTGCTCGGCACCGCGCAGGGACTGCGGGACGGGTTCGTCGTGTGCGTGCTCGCCTGCGCCGCCGCCGTCGCGGTGGGCCTGCTGCTCACCCCGCTCACCCGTGAGCGGGCGCGCGCCGCCATGGCGGCGGCTACGACGTGAGGCGGTGCACGGTGAGCGGGCCGCCGCCGTACCGGCCGATGGCCTCCTCGTCGGCGAAGGCGAGCACCCGCATCATGTTGCCGCCGTCGCTGAGCCGCACGTTCCTGCGCAGCCGGGTGACCAGGCCGGCGGGCAGCCTGGTGGTGCCGGCCTCGATCGTGTCACCGTAGTGCGGGGCGAACGCGACGCCCGCGAAGCCGGTACGCCGCAGCAGCGTGCGCACGGTCCGCGGCGAGTAGAACATCAGATGGTTCTTGGTGAAGCCGCTCCACTGCGACCCGTACGCCTTGAGCAGCAGCGAGTTGGCGTTCACGGTGAGGATCAGCAGCACGCCGCCCGGCCCCAGCAGGCTCCTGAACTGCCGGAAGTCGTCCAGCGGCCGGGGCAGGTGGGCGAGCACCGACCACAGCGTGATGACGTCGAAGCCGCCGGCGGCGATCTCGGGCACGTCCTGCGGGGCGCCGAAGAACGTGCGGGCCCGGCTGAGCCGCTCGTTGGCCTGCGCGACCGACTCGGGCGACAGGTCCACGCCGCACGCGTCGAAGCCGCGCTGCTCGGCCAGCTCCAGGAAGAGGCCGACACCGGAGCCGAAGTCGAGCAGGCGGCGTTCCTTGCCCTCGTCGAAGACCGGGGAGAACGCCCGCATCGTCAGCTCGTAGCGGCGCTGCCGGTTGGCGGCGTACTTGCCGGTCAGGAAGTTGCTGTAGCCGGTGGCGTACAGGTCGCCGAGGCGCTCGGGGCGGACGTTCGGGTTGCGGTAGAGGAAGCCGCAGGACGGGCAGCGGACGACGTGGTAGCGCCAGCCCTTGCCGCCGTTCGGCTCGAACAGCGGCTGCTGGCGTGACTCGCCGCACATCATGCAGTCGAGGAACTCCTCGATCTCGCCCAGGGAGCGCGTCCGCTCGTACGCGGCCCGGGACACGATCGGTGCGCGCCTGGTGAGCAGGCGCCACTGCGCCTCCCTGGCGAGCCGCTCCCCCGGCCGTACGTAGACCCGCTGCCCCCACGGCACGTCGTCATAGCGCGATCCGTACGCCAGCCGCCCGAGCCATCGCTTCACCATCGCCACCACCCACCCTCGCGACCGGTTGTGCCCCGCGTCACCGCGACTATGCGTCCACTTTCGGGCGCTTTACGTGATCTTTCCCGCCCCTGGTCAGAGTACTTGAGCAAGCATATGCTTGGTCGCGTGCCTGACTACCGCAACCTCATCGGCGGCGAGCTGGTGCCCGCCCCGCGCATGATGGACACGGTCAACCCCGCCACCGGCGAGCCCTGGGCCCGGATCCCCGCGTCGGGCGCAGCGGAGGCCGCCGCCGCGGTCGATGCCGCTGAGCGCGCGTTCCCCTCCTGGTCGGCGCTGCCCGCCCTGGCGAGGGCGGGTCACCTGCGCAAGGTCTCCGAGGTGTTCGGCGAGCACGCCGAGGAGCTGGCCAGGCTGGAGACCCGCGACAACGGCCGCATCCTGCGCGACACGCTCAAGCGGGACCTGCCGGGCATGGCGTACCTGTGGCAGATCGCCGCCGGGCAGTGCCTCGACGCGGTCAGGGGCGACACCGTGCAGCTCGGGCCGGACGCGCTCGGGCTGACCAGGCGCGAGCCGTACGGGGTGGCCGTCTGCATCATCCCGTGGAACTCCCCCGTCTCGACCTTCTCGGCGAAGGCCGCGTACGCGCTGGCCGCCGGGAACACGGTCGTCGTCAAGCCCGCCGAGCAGGCGAGCGCGTCGGTGCTGCGGCTCGGTGAGCTGCTGGCCGAGGTGTTCCCGCCCGGCGTGCTCAACATCGTCAGCGGCCTGGGCGAGCAGGTCGGCGACGCGCTCGTCCGGCATCCGGGCGTCGGCAAGGTCAGCCTCACCGGCTCCACCGAGACCGGCCAGGCCATCACCAGGGCCTCGGCGGACGCGCTCAAGCCGATGACGTTCGAGCTGGGCGGCAAGTCGCCGAACATCGTCTTCCCCGACGCCGACCTCGACGCCGCCACCCTCGGCGTCACCGTGAACTCCGTCTACACCGGCAACGCGGGCCAGGTGTGCGTGGCCGGCTCGCGCATCCTCATCCACCGCTCGATCTGGGACGAGATGCTCGGCCGCATCGAGCGCGCCTGCGCGGAGCTGGTGCTGGGCGACCCGCTCGACCTCGCCACGACGATGGGGCCGATCGTGTCGGCGGCCCAGTACGAGCGCGTCACGTCGTACCTGGAGCTGGCCGAGAAGGAGGGCGCGCGCCTGGTCTTCGGCGGCCGGGCGGGCGCGGAGGTG
This sequence comes from Nonomuraea sp. NPDC049421, assembly GCF_040677005.1. Classification (NCBI taxonomy): domain Bacteria; kingdom Bacillati; phylum Actinomycetota; class Actinomycetes; order Streptosporangiales; family Streptosporangiaceae; genus Nonomuraea; species Nonomuraea sp. NPDC049421. Next base: position 215,386 of record NZ_JBFAQA010000015.1, on the reverse strand, counting down.
GTGCCGGAGCTGCCGGGCGGTTACTGGGTGGCGCCCACCCTCTACACCACCGAGGACAACGGGCTGCGGGTGTGCCAGGAGGAGATCTTCGGCCCGGTCGCGGTGGCCATCCCGTTCGAGACCGACGACGAGGCGCTGACGATCGCGAACGACTCCCGCTACGGGCTGGCGGCCGGCGTGTGGACGCGTGACCTGGGACGGGCGCACCGGTTCGTCCGTGATCTGCGGACCGGCACGGTCTGGGTGAACACCTTCCGCCAGATGCCTCCCGGGCTGCCGTTCGGCGGGGTCAAGGACAGCGGGTACGGCCACGACGCGGTCCTCGAGTACACCCGGGAAAAGGCCGCCATCATCAAGATTTAGTCGGATAGATTTACCCCCCATGGACGAGGGGATCATGGACCATTCCGGGCTGTCCGACGCGGCCGCGCAGTCCCGGGCCTCCGTGCTGCGCAGCCGGGCGGAGTCGTACATCGCCCTGTCGCGGCACGACGCCGCGATAGCGGATCTGACCGAGGCGATCGCGCTGGTCCCGGAGAACGCCCGCGCCTGGCGGCTGCGCGGTGAGAGCCATCGGGTGATCGAGCGCTACCAGGCCGCGCTCGACGACTTCGACGAGGCGCTGAAGCTGGAGCCGGACAGCGCGTACGCGCTGGGCTCGCGCGGCCAGACCTACGCCGCGATGGGACGCCTGGAAGAGGCCATGGCGGACTTCGAGCACGCGCTCACCCTCACCCCGGACTCGTTGTGGATCCTCGAGGCGAAGGCGGACGTGCTGGTGGACCTGGACCGGCTGGACGAGGCACTGGCGGAGCACACCAAGATCATTTCGTTGAACACGGACCTGGCGTACTCCTGGCTCGCCCGCGGTGAGCTCTACCAGCGCATGAACCTCTACACCGAGGCCATCGACGACTACAGCAAGGCCCTTGAGGCGGACCCCGACTACGTACGGGCCCTCAGCCGCCGCGGCGAGGCGCTGCGCATGATCGACCGCTACGACGAGGCGCTCGCCGACCTCAACCGTGCGCTGGAGCTGGACCCGGGCAACGACCGCGCGCTCGGCAGCCGGGGCGCGGTGCTGAGCGAACTGGGCGACAACGAGGCCGCCCTGAGGGACCTGGACGCCGCCATCGAGCTGGATCCCGAGTACGTCTGGGCGTTCCGCGTGCGCGGCGAGATCTACCAGGAGCTGGACCGGCACGAGGAGGCCATCGCCGACTTCACCAGGGCCCTGCACCTGGAGTTCGGCGGCTGAGAAGCCGGGACCGCCCGCCGGTGAAGCGGTCCCGGCCACCCCGTCACAGCGCGAGCAGGGCGTTGACCGGCAGGCGGGCATCCGACAGCGGCCGCATGGCGATGCGCAGCAGCGCCAGCGCGTTGTCGTCGCCCGCGATGCGGTTGGCGCTCAGCTCGCCGCACGACTGGCAACTGTGGATGATCAGCCACTCGCCGTCGCCCCGGACGGAGACGCTGAGCGCCGCCATCCGGCCACGGCAGCCCGCCCTGCGGTCACCGGGCACGCGGTGATCGACGTGCAGGCTGGTCAGGCAGTTCGGGCAGTGGTTGCGGTGCGCGGTGCCGGGCGCCGTCATGGGAACGTCGAGCCGGCAGCCGACGCAGCGGAACGCGTCCGCGGGCTCCGCGTGATGGATCTTCTTACGTTGCTGCGGCCGCCGGCCGCCGGGTTTCCTGCGCGGCATGTCACAGATCACCGAACGCCTCAAGCGGGAACGGCGGCTGCGCCAGCGGCCTGACGGCCATGCGCATGAGGATGAGCTGGTTGTCGTCCCCGCAGATCGGGTTCGAGGTCAGCTCACCGCACCTGGTGCAGCGGTGGATGATCATCCACTCCCCGGTACGCAGCACGGCGATCGAGATGGGGATCATCCGTGACCGGCACTCGTCCTGGAGGTGCAGCGAGTGCAGGCAGCTCGGGCAGTGGTTGCGCCGGGTGCCGTCAGGGGCGTTCGCGGTGACCGTGAGGCCGCAGCGTACGCAGGCGAAGGTGTTGAGCAGTGGTGAATTGCCGTTGGTGGACAACGTGGGTACTCCTTGCCGGAATGGTCTTCGAAGTCACGCAGCAAGGAAGCGCCCAGCGGGCCTCGCGGGGCACGCTGGTCGTACGGCCTGTCCGGTTTTCTAGGGTCGTCTCGGTCAGAGGCGGGATCCGCCGGTGGCACGACTGCGAGGCGCGCTGGGCGCGGTGCCAGGCATCAAACCCTCCCCACGTGTGGCTACGAGGCCACGGACACGGCATTTCATGGACGGATGGGAGCGTAGCGGGGCGCGCCGCAGGATCGCCATTCATTTTCCGGGCGACCCTCCCCCGTGCGGGTTTGGCTACGGACGGCCGTGGCAGAGGACGTACGGAACAAAGGGGGACGAAAGCCATGAGCAACCCGCAACAGCCAGAACTTCGCAGGTCAGGAAGGTCCGGCGCCAACGCGAAAGCGGCCGACGCCATACCCGAGACCAAGAAGCGCTCCGGGCACCCGCACGGCACCGACAAGGGCCGCAAGGGCGGCGGCAAGGGCGGCGGCGTGCCTCCGGAGCAGCGACCACGACACCCGGAGTGATCCGACGTGACAGGCAGCCTGCAGTTCATCGGGAACGCGACCACGCTCATCCGCTACAACGGCTTCACGCTCCTGACGGACCCGAACTTCCTGCACCGGGGCCAGCTCGCCTACCTCGGCTACGGGCTGGCCGCACGGCGGCTCACGGACCCGGCGCTGCGCGTCGAGGACCTGCCGCCGCTCGACGCGGTCGTGCTCTCCCACATGCACGGTGACCACTGGGACCGGGTCGCCCGCAAGAAGCTCGACCGGGACACCACGATCGTCACCACCCCGTCAGCCGCCCGCGTCCTGCACCGGCAGGGCTTCGGCCAGGCCGTCGGGCTGTCGAACTGGTCGGAGTACCGGCTGCACGGCCCCGGCGGCAGCGTGCGGATCACCGCGCTGCCCGGCAAGCACGCGCCGGGCTTCGCCGAGTCGCTGCTGCCGCCCGTGATGGGCACGATGCTGGAGTTCTGCGGTCAGGACGAACGCGTCCAGCTGCGCCTGCACATCAGCGGCGACACGCTGCTCGACCGGCGGCTCGACGCCATCCCGCGCCGCTTCCCCGACATCGACCTGGCCCTCGTCCACCTGGGCGGCACCAAGCTGCTCGGCACCCTCATGGTCACCATGGACGGCGAGCAGGGGGCGTCGTGGGTGGATCTGATCGATCCGCACACCGTCGTACCGATCCACTACGACGACTACACGGTCTTCAGCTCGCCGCTCGACGACTTCAAGCACCACATCGAGCAGGCCGGGCTCGCCGACCGCGTGGTCTACCTGAAGCGGGGCGAGACCCGCGAGCTGGCCCCGCACCGCCTCGTCCGGCAGTGAGCCCGACAGGGAGCCGGACAGGGAGCCGGCGGTGAGTCAGGTGTCGGAGCGCGCCTTGCTCGGCTGGACCCGCTTGGGCTCGCCCGGCATCTTCGGATAATTCGGCGGATAGGGCAGGTCGCCGCGGTCGTCCTCGGCATAGAGGTCGAGCAGCGCCTCGATCGAGTACGCCGCGTCGTCGATGGCCGCGTGCACGTCGCCCACCTTCGCGAACCGGGCCGGCACCGTGCGGATGTCGAAGTCGCGCGGGTCGGCGTCGGCCAGCTCGTCCCAGGTCAGCGGGGTCGAGACGGGCGCGTGCGGCTTCGCCCTGACCGAGTAGGCGCTTGCCACCGTGCGGTCTCTGGCGTTCTGGTTGAAGTCGATGAACACCCGCTCGCCGCGCTCCTCCTTCCACCACGCCGTGGTGACCAGGCTCGGGTCGCGCGCCTCGACGGCCCTGGCCAGAGCGATGCCGGCGTGACGTACTTGGACGAAGTCCCAGCGCGGCTCGATGCGCACGGCGATGTGCACGCCGCGGTTGCCCGAGGTCTTCACGAAGCCGGTCATGCCGAGCTCGGCCAGCACGTCCCTGGTCAGGAACGCCGCCTTGCGCGCCGCGTCGAACTCGAGGCCAGGCTGCGGGTCGAGGTCGACGCGCAGCTCGTCGGGGTGCTCGACGTCGGCGGCGCGCACCTGCCACGGGTGGAAGTCGATGGTGCCGAGGTTGGCGCCGTAGGCGATGGCCGCGACCTCGGTGACGCGCAGCGAGTGGGCCTTCCTGCCGCTCGGGAACGTCACCTCCACCGACTGCAGCCAGTCGGGGTGCTTCGGGGGCATGCGCTTCTGGTAGATCGCCTCGGTCTGCACGCCGTCGGGGTGGCGCTTGAGGTTGGTCGGGCGGTCCTTGAGCGCCCGCAGGGCGCCCTCACCCACGCTCACGTAGTATTCGACCAGCTCGCGCTTGGTGGCGCCGATCTCCGGAAAGTAGACCTTGTCGGGATTGGTGACCTTGACGGTCCGCTCCCCCACCTCGAGCTCGATAAACGGCGATGCCATGCCCCCGAACCTACCCCTTGCGGTCATGGAGGGGCTTCAGGAGCCCTGACACGTTTCTCCCGGCCGCTGCACGCATCCGTCGGGCAGCCGGGGTCCTCCGCCGGTCCACCCGATCGCCTCGACGACCCGTGCGTACCGCAGGTCGCCGACGTCGAGACCGGACGTCGCGGGCAACGGCTCGGTCACCCTGGCCGTGGTGCCGAGCACCTCGCCACTGGAGCGGTCGAGCACCAGCCGCAGTTCCAGCGGATCGCGATCGGACCTGCGCACGATGGCCAGGCCGGTGCGTCCTTCCGCGTCCGCGGCCTCGTCCTCGACGCGCGCTCCCGGCAGGGCCGCCATCATGCGCAGCGCCGCCGCACGCACCGCGGGCGGGGCGGGCATGTCCATCAGCAGCGCCTGGCCCATCCACCACAGCGTGTCCTGCTCGGAGGGCTGCCGTCCGGCGCCGCGGTCGCCCGTGCTGCTCAGCAGCTCGCCGTCCCTGCGCAGCAGCTCCTCCTTCAGCCGCTGCGGGTCCTTCGGGAGCCACGTCCTCAGCGCTCTCCCGGTCGCCGAGCAGCAGGAACGCCAGCCGCACCAGCGACAGGCGGTGCGCCTCGAACAAGGCCGCCAGGGTCGCGCCGCCCGCTTCCGTGGGCGGCGGATGGATGATCTCGGATTGCATGTCTTCTCCATGCGCGAGGCCCCGGGGAGGTTGCTTCGCGCCGGCGATCCCATACGGGCGTCCCGGCAGCATGGCGGTGGAACGGGGGTGGGCCCGTCCCGGCAGTGTGGCGGTGGGACGGGGTGGGCCCGTCCCGGCAGTGTGGCGGTGGGACGGGGTGGGCCCGTCCCGGAGCCTCCTCGGTGGCGGGACCGAGGGCTCGACGGGACGGGCCGCCAGATCACCCTCCGCCGTTCCGGGCGCTGGCGCGCCACCCGGCCGGCCGTTCCGATCCCCAGCGGCGCCAGCACGGGCGTGGGCTGTGCCGCTCGGCGGGATCTGCGGATGATCTCACCCCTTGGCAGGAGGTGATGACACCTCCTTGCCGAGAAAGACGCGAAATTCCCTGAGAACGGATGCTTCAGCCTGCGGAGATCTCTTTTTGCCGCATCTCGTACTCTGGAGGTATGGACAAGGTGGTCAAGAGCGAGGCCGAATGGCGGGCCCAGCTGTCTCCTGAGGAGTTCCGCGTTCTCAGGGAGGCCGGGACCGAGCGCCCGTTCACGGGGGAATACGTCGACACCAAGACCGAGGGGGTCTACTCGTGCCGCGCCTGCGGGGCCGAGTTGTTCCGCTCGGACACGAAGTTCGAGTCGCACTGCGGGTGGCCGAGCTTCTTCGAGCCGTCCGAGAGCGAGGCGGTCCGGCTCATCGAGGACCGCAGCCTCGGCATGGTCCGCACGGAGGTGCGCTGCGCCCGCTGCGACTCCCACCTCGGGCACGTCTTCCACGGCGAGGGCTACCCGACGCCGACGGACGACCGCTACTGCATCAACTCGGTCTCCCTGCGACTCGAACCCAAGGGGTGATCAGGTAACGACAGGGCGTATCGATCGCCGGCTACGGGTACGAGCACCGCGTGCGGTTTGTCCATCTTCGCCACCGGTGGGTGACGATAGAGACCATTGGGCGGGTGGTCACTCAGCGCTGCGAGGTGTGCTCGAGGACACGGGTCCGGGTCCGCTGACCCGGACCCCCTCTTCCCGCTGGTCAGCGGGGGTTGGGGTAGGTGACGCGGCAGCTGCGGTCGGAGGGGCCGAGGATGTTGGCGAGCACCGGGTTGCCGTTCTCACCGAACTCGGAGTGCACGAACACCACGGGGTTCTCGACACCCTGCTCGTGGAGGTAGGCCAGGCCGCGCTCACACAGCTTGATGGCGGTGAGGGAGTTGTCCGCGCTCTCCGGCAGGTCGGTGTAGATGCGCAGGTAGCCGCCCACCGTGCGGACGTCTTTCAGGCGTTTGAACGCTTTGTCCTTCGCGCCCCAGTTCGTGCGGAAGTACTCGGCCGCCAGGACGTCGGTGTGCCGGGAGGGGCCGTCCGCCTTGTAGTCCTTGCCGTCCTCGGGAGCCGGGCCGCCGGCCAGCACGTCCTCCGGGGTCGTGACGCCCGGCACCAGCCCGGAACTCCTGCTCGGGGCCTGCTGCCGTGGCTTGGGCGGCTCCGCCCGGCGCTCTCCCCTGCTCACCGCCTCCGCCCCCTTCGCCCCCGGTGGTCTCGGGCCGGGTCGCGCCGCGCCGGTCCTGCCCTCGCGTGGCGCGTCGCCGTCCACAGCCGGGCTCGCGACGGGGGCGACGATCGTCCCGAGCAGCCCGTACGTGGCCGACGCGCCGAACATCCCGTTCACCGCCAGCGCCACCACCGTGCCGCCCACGACCACACCGGCCGCGGCCGCTGTCCGCCCCCGGACCGCACGTTTGAACATTCGTCCGCGCCGGCGCCCCGCATGACGTCCCGCCGCGTGCCGCCCCCGCCGCCTTCCGGACCTCTCCACCAGCCCTCCAAGCCCCACCGCTGGAACGTGCCACCCCGGTCACGCCCCGCTGAGCGGAGATCTCCCCGATTGTGACAAAGGGGATAGAGCACTGCAGCGAGATCGCCGATTTGAATCTGGTTCTCTTCCCAGGGCCGGCGGACGTGGGCGCTGGGGAGGTGGGCGCTGGGGAGAGAGCCCGCGCCCACCCGCCGGACTACGGCAGAGCGGCGACGAGCTCCTGCACCGGCTTGCGGGCGCCGGTGTAGAAGGGGATCTCGACGCGGGTGTGGCGGCGGGCCTGGGCGCCGCGCAGCGTCCGCATGAGGTCGACGATCCTGTGCAGCTCGTCGGCCTCGAACGCCAGCATCCACTCGTAGTCGTTGAGCGAGAAGCAGGCCACCGTGTTGGCCCGCACGTCGGGGTAGTCGCGCGCCATCCTGCCGTGCTCGGCCAGCATCGCCCGCCGCTCGGAGTCGTCGAGGAGATACCACTCGTAGGAGCGTACGAACGGGTAGACGCTCACGTAGGCACGCGGCTCCTCCTCGGCAAGGAACGCCGGGATGTGCGACTTGTTGAACTCGGCCGGCCGGTGCAGCGCCATCGCCGACCAGACGGGCCTGCTGTGCCGGCCCAGCCGGGTGCGGCGGAACCTGGCGTAGACGTCCTGGAGGTCCTCGGGGGTGGGAGCATGCCACCAGAACATGAAGTCGGCGTCGGCCCTGAACCCGGCGACGTCGTAGACCCCCCTGGTCACGACGTCCTTGCCGGCCGCCTGGTCGAGCAGCTCCTGCACCTCGGCCGCCAGGCCGTCGCGGTCGCCTGGGCACGGCTCGGTCGCCTGGAAGACCGACCACATCGTGTAACGGATCACCTGGTTGAGATCGCGGGCTTTGAGCCGCGGAGCGCCCTCTGTCATGCTGCCTATTCTGCTCTCAGGGACAGGTGGTCCAGAATCCGGGCGGCGGCCGTGCGGGCGGTGCCGATGCAGGCGGGAATGCCGATGCCGTCGTAAGCCGCCCCGCACACCGCGAGGCCCGGCTCCATCGCGACGGCCGCCCGCACCCTGGCCACCCGGTCGAGGTGGCCCACGTTGTATTGCGGCAGCCCGCCGCCCCAGCGCGTCACCCTGCTGTCCACGGGCAGGCCGCGGGCGCCCATCACGTCGGCCATCTCGGCGGTGGCCAGCGCGACCAGCTCCACGTCGTCGCGCTGCAGCAGGTGCTCCTCGCCGACCCGGCCGATCGAGCAGCGCAGGATCACCAGGTCCTTCGACAGGTGCGGCCACTTCACCGAGCTGAACGTCACGGCCTTCACCGGCCGTCGCTCCACGGGCGGCACCAGGTAGCCGCTGGTGGCGGGCGGCTCGGGGAAGGCGTCGAGCGGGTAGGCGAGCGTGACGACGGCCATGCTGGCGTATTGGATGCGGGCCAGCTCGGCCGCCGCCTTGGGCGCCTCGGCCTTGAGCAGCCGGCTCGCCGCCGGGCCCGGCGTGGCCACGATGACCGCGTCCGCCTCCACCGTCTCTGGGCGCGGCACGGGGCCGGTCACCAGACGCCAGCCGGACTCGATGCGGTGCAGCTCCCGCACGGTGACGCCGGTCCTGATGTCGGCCTCCGACGCCTTCGCCACCGCCTCGGGCAGGCCGCCGACGCCGTTGCGCAGGGTCGTGAAGACCGGGCCCGCGTCCTTCGGCGCGTCCTCGACGAGGTGGCGGGTGGCGTTCAGCAGCGAACGCTCGGAACGTGCCACCGCCGCGATCCGCGGCATCGTCGCCTCCAGCGACAACATGTCGGCGCGGCCCGCGTAGACGCCGCCCAGCAGCGGCTCGACCAGCCGGTCCACCACCTCGGCGCCCATCCTGGCGCGGATGTAGGAGGCCACGGAGACGTCGGTGCGGACGAGCGTCGGGGGCAGGATCTGGTCGAGCGGCACGCGCAGCAGCCCGCCGGGCGAGACGATGCCGGACTTCGCCAGCTCCGCCAGATCCGCTGGCACGCCCATGACCTGACCCTTCGGCAGATGGCGGACGGCGCCGCGGCTGTAGACGGCGGAGCGGGTGGTGCCGGGGAAGACCAGGTCGCCGCCGAGGCCGACCGCTCTGGCCAGCTCCTTGCCCTCGGGACGGCGGGCCAGCATGGCCTCGGCGCCCCCGTCGACGCTCACCCCGGCGACCTCGGAGGCGTAGAGCTTGCCGCCGATGCGGGGCGAACCCTCCAGGACCGTCACCTTGACGCGCTCGCGCGCGCCCTGGCGGAGATACCAAGCCGCGGCGAGTCCGGAGATCCCCGCGCCGACGACGACCACGTGCGCCCGTTTCCCTTCCACGCCTCCAGACGCTACCGCCTCACGCCCCCGCTCACTTGCCCGGGGCAGAAGCTCCCGGCCCCGGGCAGGGGCTCCCGCCTCCGGATGCGCGCGCCTCCTCGGAACCGCTGCAAACGGACACCGCCGTGCGGCGAGCAGCCGATGCGTGGACTACGGCGAGAGCAGCGGGTCTCCGACACGCATGACGGCGCCGCGCCCGTGGGGGTTCCCTGAAGAGCATGAAGGCTCGGGGGCGTCAGGCGCGCACCCGCACGCGCAGGTGTCAGGCGTGTTCGTGGACCAGGTCCGTGAGGCGCTTGAGCTGGTCGGGGTCGGTGAAGGGGAGGACGCCGTGGCCGAGGTTGAAGACGTGGCCCTCGGCGGCGGCGCCGCGGCGGAGGACCTCGCGGGCCTTCTTCTCCACGACCTCCCACGGCGCGAGCAGGATGGCCGGGTCGAGGTTGCCCTGCAGGGCCTTGCCGGGGCCGACGCGGCGGGCGGCCTCGTCGAGGGGGACGCGCCAGTCGACGCCCACGACGTCGGCCCCCGCCTCGCCGAGCACGCCGAGCAGCTCGCCGGTGCCGACGCCGAAGTGGATGCGCGGCACCCCGGCGACGCCTTCGAAGATGCGCCTGGTGTGGGGCAGGATGAACTCGCGGTAGTCGTCGGGCGCGACGGCCCCCACCCACGAGTCGAACAGCTGCACGGCGGAGGCGCCCGCGGTGATCTGGATGCGCAGGTGCTCCAGCACGATGTCGGTCAGCTTCTCCATGAGCGCGTGCCACAGCTCGGGCGCCCCGTACATCATGGCCTTGGTGCGGTCGTGGTTCTTGGAGGGGCCGCCCTCGATGAGGTAGGAGCCGAGGGTGAAGGGCGCGCCGGCGAAGCCGATGAGCGGGGTGGAGCCGAGCTCGGCGGTGAGCGCCTCGATGGCCTCGGTGACGTAGGGGACGTCGCCGGGCTCCAGGGGGCGCAGCGCGTCGAGGCCCTTGGCGTCGCGGATGGGGTCGGCGACGACGGGCCCGACACCCGGCTTGATGTCGAGGTCGATGCCGATGGCCTTGAGCGGCACGACGATGTCGCTGAAGAAGATGGCCGCGTCGACGCCGTAGCGGCGGACGGGCTGCATGGTGATCTCGACGATCAGCTCGGGGGTGGCGCACGCCGTCAGCATGGGCACGCCCTCGCGGACCTTGTGGTACTCCGGCAGCGCACGTCCGGCCTGGCGCATGTACCAGACGGGGGTGTGCGGGACGGGCTGGCGGCGGCAGGCGCGCAGGAAGGCTGACTCGGCGAGGTTCACCTCACCAGGGTGCCATGTGGGGGGCGTGGTCAGGACACGGGTCCGAGGTGTCGGAAAAAGATGCATTGGACACCCCAAATCATGATCAGATAGCCAGATGAAGGTTTACCGGTCTGCTCGGCATCGGCATCCCCCACGGGTCCACCACACCCCATGCCCGCCCAGAGAGCCGGTCTCGACTGGGCCAAATGTTCCCCAAGGCACCGCGCGGCACCGATTCATCGACCACTTTCAGGACACGCCGAGCGCGTTGCGGGGAATTGTCAGCGGCTCATGCCAACGTCGGAGCCACGACCCGAAGAAAGGCCCCGGTTCGATGACTCGTGCGATGACCGCGTTGTGGAGTTCCCCAGAGCGCCGCAGTGAGCGCTGCCCGACCTGCGCCGGTGAGCGGCCGTTCGAGCAGCCGCCGTGCTTCGACGGGCACGAGCCCGGCCAGTGCCCCGAGTGGGCCTGCGTCGAGTGTGGTCACGCCCTCGTCTTCGGTGCCGCTGAGACCATCCGCCCGGTTCGCCAGCTGGTTACGGCAGCCACTTGATCACGAAGGATGAGCACCCCCGTGGTCCCCTTCCGCCCGTCTTCGACCTACGCTTCGGCTATGACGCTCGGTGACCAGCCGCCGCCTCCCGCCGTGTTCGCACGGGCCGCGGAGAGCATGCGGCTGGCCGAGGTGCGGCCGGAGATCGAGCTCGAGGACCTGCCCGCTCCCCAGCGGCTGGCCCCCTACTCGGCGGCCATCGGCGCGTCGGTCTACCGCGACGACGACGAGCTGGCGGTAGGCCGGCTGATCCTGCTCTACGACCCCGACGGCCAGCGCGGCTGGGAGGGGCCGTTCCGCCTGGTGGCCTACGTCAGGGCCGACATGGAGCCGGAGATCACCTCCGACCCGCTGCTCGGGCCGGTCGCGTGGAGCTGGCTGACCGAGGCGCTCGACGCCCACCAAGCCGACTACTCCGCCGCCGGCGGTACCGTGACTAGAGCCGTGTCCGAGGGGTTCGGCAACAAGGCCGACGATCCGGTCACGACCGAGCTGGAGTTGCGGGCGTCCTGGTCACCCGCACAGGAAGATCTGTCCGGCCATGTCGCCGCTTGGTGTGATCTGATGTGTCTGGCTGCGGGCATGCCGCCGCTCCCGCCCGACGTGGCCGCCCTGCCCCGTCGACGTGATGATCCGGAGAGTGACCGAACGAAGTGAGGGCACCAGTCAACACAGCACCTACGTCATGAGGTCGGTGAGCTCATGACAGAAGAACGCACCGTGGAGCCGCTGCTGGAGCCGCGGGAAGGCATCCCTCCCGTCATCGCCGACGCGGCCGGGCTGGCCGAGGTGGTGGAGAGGTTCGCGGCGGGCAGCGGCCCCGTCGCCGTCGACGCCGAGCGCGCCTCCGGTTACCGCTACGGCAACCGCGCCTACCTCGTGCAGTTGCGCAGGGCGGGCGCCGGCACCGCGCTGATCGACCCGATCGGCTGCCCCGACCTGTCCGCGCTCGACCAGGCCGTGTCCGGTGCCGAGATCGTGCTGCACGCCGCCTCGCAGGACCTGCCGTGCCTGCTGGAGGTCGGGTTCAGGCCGCGGACGATGTTCGACACCGAGCTGGCCGGCCGGCTGCTCGGCTACGAGCGGGTGGGCCTCGGCACGATGGTCGAGACCGTGCTCGGCCTGCGGCTGGAGAAGGGCCATTCGGCGGCCGACTGGTCCACCAGACCGCTGCCCGAAGACTGGCTGCGGTACGCCGCGCTCGACGTGGAGGTCCTCGTCGAGCTGCGCGACGTGCTGCACCAGGAGCTGGCCGAGACGGGGAAGCTGGAGTGGGCGCACGAGGAGTTCGCCGCCGTGCTCGACACCCCGCCGCCGGCGCCGCGCGCCGATCCCTGGCGCCGTACGTCGGGGATTCACAAGGTGCGCAACGTGCGGGCGCTGGCGATCGTGCGCGAGTTGTGGACCATGCGCGACCGCATCGCCCGTGAGGCGGACCTGGCGCCCGGACGGGTGCTGCCGGACGCGGCGATCGTGACGGCGGCGCTTGAGGGCCCGCGCACCAAGAAGGCATTGACCGAAATTTCGGCATTCACCGGACGCAGTGCCCGTCGGCACATGAGCGACTGGCTCGCCGCGGTCGCCCGCGCCCGCAACCTGCCCGACAGCCAGCTCCCCCAGCCCAGCACCCCGGGCGACGGCCCGCCGCCGCCCAACCGCTGGGCCGACCGCGACCCGGCCGCCGCCAAGCGGCTGGCCGCCGCCAGGGCCGTGGTCGCCGCGCTGGCCGACGAGCACCACATGCCCACGGAGAACCTGCTGCAGCCCGACGCCGTACGCAGGCTCACGTGGGAGCCGCCCGACGTGATCACCGACGAGAGCGTGACCGAGCGGCTGCGCGGGCTCGGGGCCCGCGAGTGGCAGCTCTCCCTCACCGCCCACCCCATCGCCAAGGCCCTGGCCCGGCTGGAGACCCGCGGCGAGGCGTAACCCCGGCCCCCGGGTGGGCAAACCCACCCGGGGGCCGAGGCCCGCCCCCGACCCGGGCCGATGTCCGGAGCCCATCCGGGCCGGAGGCCCGTCACATCCGTGGCCTCACCCGGGCCGCGGCCCCCGCCCAGACCGCATCCCCGGCCAGGTCGAGGCCCGCCACGCCGTCGCCCGATTCGGGCCTCTCGGCCTGCCGTGCCCGGGGTTCATCCGGGCGCAGGGGCGGTGCGGCGGGGGCGGGGCTCTTGACGCCCTCGGCAGGACGGCCTTACCGTTCGGGAAAGCGCTTTCCACCTGTTGTGCCTGAAGGGATCCTCATGAGCGTGCGCACCATCGGCGTCGTGATGAACGGCGTCACCGGACGGATGGGCTACCGCCAGCACCTGGTCCGTTCCGTCCTGGCCATCAACGAGCAGGGCGGCGTCACGCTCTCTGACGGCTCCAGAGTCGCCCTCAAGCCCGTCCTGGTCGGCCGTAATGCCGACAAACTTGCAGATATCGCTACGAAGCACGATATTTCGGATTTCACCACTGACCTCGACGCCGCACTCGCCGACGACGCCAACCTCGTCTACTTCGACGCCCAGGTCACCAGCGCCCGCGTCAAGGCCGTGCTCAAGGCCATCGAGGCAGGCAAGCACATCTACGCCGAGAAGCCCACCGCCGAGTCCACCCAGGAGGCGCTCGCGCTGGCCGAGGCCGCCGCAGCCAAGGGCGTCAAGAACGGCGTCGTCCAGGACAAGCTCTTCCTGCCCGGCCTGCTCAAGCTGAAGCGGCTGATCGACGGCGGCTTCTTCGGCCGCATCCTGTCGGTGCGGGGCGAGTTCGGCTACTGGGTGTTCGAGGGCGACTGGCAGGAGGCGCAGCGCCCGTCCTGGAACTACCGCTCCGAGGACGGCGGCGGCATCGTGCTCGACATGTTCCCGCACTGGCACTACGTGATGGAGAACCTGTTCGGCCGGGTGCAGTCGGTCTATGCGCGGGCGGTCACGCACATCCCGTCGCGCGTGGACGAGCAGGGCAACGCCTACCAGGCGACCGCCGACGACGCCGCGTACGGGATCTTCGAGCTGGAGGGCGGTATCGTCGCGCAGATCAACTCCTCCTGGGCGGTCAGGGTGAACCGGGACGAGCTGGTCGAGTTCCAGGTGGACGGCACGCACGGCAGCGCCGTCGCGGGCCTGCGCAACTGCCGCGTCCAGCACCGCTCGGCCACGCCCAAGCCGGTCTGGAACCCCGACCTGCCCGCCACCGCGCGCTTCCGCGACGGCTGGCAGGAGGTGCCGGACAACGCCGAGTTCGACAACGGGTTCAAGGTGCAGTGGGAGCGGTTCATCCGGCACGTGCTGGAGGACGCGCCCTTCCCGAACGACTTCGCCTCGGGCGCGAGGGGCGTGCAGCTTGCCGAGCTGGGGCTGCGTTCCAACGCCGAGGGCCGCAGGATCGAGGTGCCGCAGCCGTGAGGATCGAACTTCCCGGATTCGGGTCCTATCCCCTGCGTGAGCAGGGGGCGTGGCCTGTCGAGAGCGCGCCGGCGAGCGGGCGCATCGCGTACGCCGCCGCGCACGTCGTCGCCGACCCCCTCGGTGACAACACGCCGGGCTCACCGGCCGCCGTCGACTGGGACGCGACCCTGCGCTTCCGCCGCCACCTGTGGTCGCACGGGTTGCGGGTGGCCGACGCCATGGACACCGCGCAGCGCAACATGGGTCTCGACTGGGCCGCGACCCAGCAGCTGATCAGGCGCAGTGCCGCCGAGGCCCGCGCGTTCGGCGACCCGGCCACGCTCGTCTCGTGCGGGGCGGGCACCGACCACGCGCCGGGCGCCGCCGACCTGGACGCGATCACGGGAGCGTATGCCGAGCAGATCGAGACCGTGCAGTCGGCGGGCGCGGGCGTGATCATCATGGCCTCCCGCCAGCTCGCCGCGGTCGCCTCGGGCCCGCAGGACTACCACAGGGTGTACGGCAAGCTGTTCGGCCTGGCCGACCGCCCGGTGATCCTGCACTGGCTGGGCGAGATGTTCGACCCGAACCTGGCCGGCTACTGGGGCTCGCCCGACGTGGACGCGGCCACGAACGCGTTCCTGGAGCTGATCCACGCGCACGCCGCGCAGGTGGACGGCGTGAAGGTGTCGCTGCTTGACGAGGACCACGAGGTACGGCTGCGCGCCGCGCTGCCCGAGGGCGTCAAGCTCTACACCGGCGACGACTTCAACTACCCGTCGCTGATCAGGAGCGGCTCCCACGCGCTGCTCGGCATCTTCGACGCGATCGCGCCGGCCGCCGCGGCGGCGCTGCGCACCCTGGACGCCGCCGAGTCGGCCGATGACGCGGCCGAGCGGGAGCGGCTGCTGACCGCGTACGACGAGATCCTGGCCCCGACCGTCACCCTGTCGCGCAAGATCTTCGAGGCGCCGACCTATCACTACAAGACCGGCATCGTCTTCCTGGCCTGGCTGAACGGCCACCAGGACGCGTTCGCCATGGTGAACGGAGCCCAGTCGGCGCGCTCGCTGCTGCACCTGTCGGAGGTGTTCCGCCTGGCCGACCAGGCGGGGCTGCTGGGCGACCAGGAGCTGGCCGTGCGCAGGATGCGGGCGCTGCTGGCGGTGAACGGCCTGTGAGCCTGTCGCTGAACCAGTGGACGACCCGGCGCTGGTCGCTGGCCGAGGCGGTGGACGGCTGCGTCCGTCACGGTCTGGAGGCGATCGGGCTGTGGCGGGAGAAGGTCGAGGAGCAGGGCCTGGCGGAGAGTGTCAAGCTGGTACGCGCGGCCGGGCTGCGGGTGTCGTCGCTGTGCCGGGGCGGCTTCCTGACCGCGGGCGGCCTGCCCGGCGAGGAGGGCAGGGCGGCCTTCGCCCGCGCCCTGGACGACAACCGGCGGGCCATCGACGAGGCGGCCGAGCTGGAGGCGGCCTGCCTGGTGATGGTGGTGGGCGGCCTCCCGGGCGTGCGGCCCGGTGAGGCGCTGCCCGAGGGGTTCACCCGTGACCTGGCGGGCGCGCGGGAGCGGGTGGCCGAGGCGCTGGCGGAGCTGGCCCCGTACGCCGGCGAGCGCGGCGTCAAGCTGGCACTGGAGCCGCTGCACCCGATCTACTGCCCCGACCGGGCGGTGCTGTCCACGCTCGGCCAGGCGCTGGAGCTGAGCCTGCCCTACCCCGAGGAGCAGGTCGGGGTGGTCGTGGACACCTTCCACGTGTGGTGGGACCCGCGCCTGGCGGCGGACGTCGCGCGGGCGGGCAGCAGGATCGCGAGCTACCAGGTGTGCGACTACCTGCATCCGCTGCCGGCGGACGTGCTGCTCGGGCGGGGGATGATGGGCGACGGCGTGATCGACTTCCCGCCGATCACGCGCGCCGTCCAGGCCGCCGGGTACGCGGGCGACGTCGAGGTCGAGATCTTCAACGCCGACGTCTGGGCCGCCGACCCCGACGAGGTGGTGGCCACGATGAAGGCCCGCTACGAGGAGCTGGTGCTCCCCTAGAAGTCAGGAGAGCGTGACGGTGCCGGCGGCGCCGTTCACGGTGATCTCCTGGCCGCTCTCGACGCGGTGGGTGGCGTCGGGGACGCCGACGACGGCGGGGATGCCGTACTCCCTGGCCACCACCGCGCCGTGCGACATCGCGCCGCCCATCTCCATCACCAGCCCGCCCGCCGTCAGGAACAGCGGCGTCCAGCCGGGGTCGGTGGAGGGGCAGACGAGGATCTCGCCCGGCTCCAGGTGGGCGCCATGCGGGTCGAGGACGACGCGGGCGGTGCCGGTGACCGTGCCGGGCGAGGCGGGCGTGCCGGTGAGCGCGCCGGGGTCGGCGGTGGCGGCGGCGAGCGCCTCGGGCTCGGTGCCGTCGGAGAGCAGCACCCTGGGCACGTGCCTGCGGCGCCGTTCCCGCTCGTGCGTCGTCCGCCGCTCGGCCACCAGCCCCCGCAGGTCGCCGCCCTTCAGCGCGGCCCTGGTCTCGCGCAGGTCGAGGAAGAACACGTCGTCGGCCCGGTCGAGCACGCCCAGGCCCACGAGGTGCTCCCCTACCGCGAACAGGCTGCGCCGGACCCCGGCGAGCGTCTTGACCAGGTAGAACTTGGGCAGTTCGCGCAGCCCGGCGTAGTGGCGGGTGCGGCCGAGCGCCCACCGCACGAAGGGGGCGCGCCACCGCGCGCGGCGTCCGGCCCGCGCGGCCAGCTCGCCGATCCTCCGCTTCGCCTCCCGCGTGCCCTTCTCGAACAGCTCGGCCGGGGTGAGCCCGCCGTCCATGCGCAGGTAGTTGGCCAGCACGCCGAGGAGGTGGCCTGGCTCCTCGGACCAGCGCGGTACGCCGACGTCGATCTCGGCGACGCCGCGGTGGCCGTATTTCGCGAGGAACGCGGTGACCTCGCGCTGGGCGACCGGCGGCAGCTCGCCCTCCTGGAAGCGGCGGACCAGCTCGGGGACCGGCAGCTCGCGGAACGGCTCAGGCTCGACGCGGGTGGCGAGGTGCCACAGCTCCAGGTCCATCTCGGTGGTCGGGTTGTGGGGCACGCTGCGCAGGACGTCGCTCATCTCGTCGAGCGGGACGCCCGACAGCCGGGCCGACAGCGCGTAGAGGGCGTAGCCGGTGATCGCGGTCGGCATGATCCTGATGATCAGCGGGAACAGCCGGGCGAGCACGTACTGGGCGTGGTCGAGGCGCTGGGCGGGGGTGGCGGAGGCGGGCACGCGCAGGCGCCGGTCCAGCTCGGCGCCGATCGCCACGCTGTGGGCCAGAGCCCGGCGCGGGCTGGTCAGCGCCACCCAGAAGCGCACGGGCAGCCGCAGGTTGGCGGCGAAGCGCAGGAACCTTCGCAGGAACGGCCGCACGGAGCCGCGTGCGGGCGCCAGGCGCGGGTCCTCGAACAGGCCCTGCATGATGCTCACGGCCCTGGCCTCGCCGAGCGTCAGCGCGCGCGGCAGGATGGCGCGGCCCGGCCCGCTGCGTACGGCGGCGGTGATGTCGAGCCAGGCTCGCTCGCCCGACACCGCGACGAACCCCGCGCCGTCGAGCGGGTCGGCGGGGGCGTTCCCGGCCAGCCCGGCCCCGCCCGCGCTGATCAGCCGGACCGCCGCCACGCCCATCGGCGTCAGCGGCCCCATCACGCCCTGCACGACGTTGACCGACAGGTAGACCCGCAACCCAGGCCGCGTGGTCTCGGGCAGGGGGTAGAGCGTGGTGATGGGCCTGGCCTGGGTGAGCCAGAGCGTGCCCGCGGCGTCGATGGCCCACTCGGTGTCCTGAGGAGCGCCGTAGTGGTCCTCGACGCGGGCGCCGAGGTCGGCCAGGCGGCGTACCTCGTCGTCGGTCAGGCACAGCTCGCCCTGCGCGGTCTCGACGCGCTCGGTGCCGCCGCCGGGGACCGCCCTGATGGCCAGCGCCTTGTCCCCGGCGCTGCGTTCGAGGACGCGGCCGTCGCGGAAGCGGAAGCGGTCGGGGTTGACGGCGCCGGAGACCACCGCCTCGCCGAGCCCGGGGTTCGCGTCGATGACGATCTCGCGCCGCCGCCCGGTGACGGGGTTGGCGGTGAACATCACGCCCGCCACGCGGGCGTCCACCATCTCCTGGACGACCACCGCCAGCCGGACGGCGGCGTGGTCGATGCCGTTGGACTCGCGGTAGGAGAGCGCGCGGTCGGTCCACAGCGAGGCCCAGCAGCGGCGTACGGCCGTTAAGAGCGCCTCCTCCCCCACCACGTTGAGGAAGGTGTCCTGCTGGCCGGCGAAGCTGGCGAACGGCAGGTCCTCGGCGGTGGCGGAGGAGCGCACCGCCACCGGCACGTCGTCCCCGAGCTCCCGGTACGCCCCCGCGATCGCCGCCCGCACGTCCTCCGGCATCGGCGCTTCCAGCAGGTGCCGCCTGGCCCGCTCGGCCGGCGCGGGCCCGCCGGTGTCGAGCCCTTCCGCGACCCGCCGGTACGCCTCCGTCGTGAGCACCCACCCGGGCGGCACCGGCAGGCCAGCCCCGGTCAGCTCGCCGAGGTTGGCCGCCTTGCCGCCCACCTCGGCGAGCATCCCCGCGTCGATCTCGGCGAAGCTCAGGATGGTCTTCATCGCGTGTCCCCCTGCCGTCTGGCGTCCTGCCCCCTAGTGTCACGCTTCCCCGGCAAGAATTCAACACGCGATGAATCTAGATCTCCAAGGGAGCCCCGTCCAGGTTCCAGGAGGGGTCCACCGGCACGCCCAGCGCGGCCAGCGCCGTCGGGGCGACGTCCACCAGCCGGGGCGCGTCGAGGGCGCGTCCGCCCAGGTCGTGCCCCAGCCGGTGGAGCACCACGAAGACCGTACGCTCCTCGTCGGAGGTGCCGCCGTGGCCGCCCGCGTCCACGTGACCGTGGTCGGTGGTGACCAGCACCGTCCAGCTCTCGCGGGCGTAGGAGGGGCGGGCGCGGATCGTGTCGAGCAGCCGGCCGAGCTGGGCGTCCTGGGTGTGCAGGGCGGCGGCGTACTCGGGGCAGTGGGGGCCGAGCGCGTGGGCGACCTCGTCGGTGTCGCCGAGGTAGACGAAGACGGCGCCCGGGTCGCCGTCCGCCAGGTGGCGTACGGCCGCCGCGGTGACCTGGGCGTCGGACTCCGACCAGCCGACGGTGTAGCCGTCGAGCACGAAGCGGTGGCCGATGGCGGGGCCGAACGCGCCGTGCTCGGCGAGCGCGTCCCAGGAGAAGAAGGCGGCGGTGGCCAGGCCGGGGCGGGCGGCGGCGGCGCGCGTCAAGAAGTCCGGATATTTCAGGAAGCGGGGGTCGGTGAACGCGTTGTCCACCACGCCGTGCTTGTCCGGCCAGACGCCGGTGGCGATCGACGACCAGCCCGGTCCCGAATCCGTACGCGACGCGATCACCCGCCCGGCCTCCTCCGGCTCGGGACTCTTGGGCACGACCTCGCCGGGCGACTCCGTACGAGGCGTGCCGGCCTCGCCGTACGGAAGCTTGCTGGTGCCGTACGCACCGGAGGACATCAGGCCGGTCAGGACGGGGGCGCCGAGCGCGACCAGCCGGTCGTAGCGGAGCCCGTCCATGCCGACGACGAGCACCTTGTTGTTCAGAGCGGACATGCCCCTAACTCAACACCACCGACATGTCCGGCCTACCACCGGAAGGCGGTCAGGAGGAGAAGCGGCGCACCCAGCCCGCCGCGCCCGGCAGGATCTCCTCGACCGGCGCGACCTGCGGATACCAGGTGCGCTCCCACTCCAGCGACACCCACCCGTCGTAGCCGGCCGCGCGCAGCAGCTCGCCCGCCTCCTCCAGCGGCACCGTGCCCGTGCCCATGGGCACCGGGGTCGTGTCCTGCTCGGAGACCGCGTCCTTGACCTGCACGTATGCGAGGTAGGGGCCCAGCTCGGCCAGCGTGCGGGCGGGCGGCTCGCCGTGCCGCCACGGGTGCAGCAGGTCCCAGATCGCGCCCGTCGCGCCGGGGCAGGCCGCCTCGGCGAGCAGCGCGGCCACGGCGGCGCCGGTCGCCATCGCGTCGTGCGTCTCGACCAGCACGCGGCGGCCCAGCTCGGCGGCCGTACCGGAGGCCGCCTTGAGCCGGCGGGCGCCCACGGACGGATCGCCGCCGCGCGGGAACACCCGCACGCCGGGCGCGCCGAGGTCGGCGGCGAGGCGCAGGTCGGCGACGAGCGCCTCGACCACCTGCTCGTCCGGCCCCGGCTCGCAGATGCCGACATATCCGGCGAGCGCGGAAATCTCCAGGCCCGCCGCCGTAATCCGCTCCCGTACGGACGCCCGCTCCCGCGCGTCCAGCCCCGCGTGCACCCCGGTGTCGGGATGCAGCCGCAGCTCCAGCCCCTGGCACCCATGCCCCGCGGCGATCTCGATCGCCCTGTCGAGGTCCTCGCCCGGCATGCCCAGCGTGCTGACCGCCAGCCTCACACCATCCTCCTGACGCTCTCGCGGAGCACGACCTCGCCGGCGACCTCCTCGACCACCACCGGGTCGGTCTCGTTGAGCGCCAGTTCGAGCGCGCGTGCCCCCATGTCCTGCAACGGCAGCCGTACGGTCGACAGCGCGGGCACATGATCACGCAGCGTCACGATGTCGTCGAACCCGGCCACCGACACGTCCTCAGGCACCCGCACCCCGCGCTCCCTGTAAGCCGCGAGCGCGCCCACCGCCATCACGTCGTTGACCGCGAACACGCAGGTGGCGTCGCCGACCTGCTG
Organism: Nonomuraea sp. NPDC049421; assembly: GCF_040677005.1. Taxonomy (NCBI): domain Bacteria; kingdom Bacillati; phylum Actinomycetota; class Actinomycetes; order Streptosporangiales; family Streptosporangiaceae; genus Nonomuraea; species Nonomuraea sp. NPDC049421. Next base: position 194,248 of record NZ_JBFAQA010000015.1, on the reverse strand, counting down.
GGCCGCGGTGTAGCCGCCGTCGCGGTCGAAGGGCCCGTGGATGACCTGCGGCGCGGGCAGCCCCAGCTCGGCGAGCGCCGCGGCGAAGCCGGCGCTGCGGTCGGCGGCGGTCACCAGGTGCGGCGGTCCGGCCAGCACCGCGAACCTGGTGTGGCCCAGCCCCGCCAGCGCCCTGGCGAGCTCGGCGGCGCCCTGCCGGTTGGCGGGCGCGACGGTGTCGACGCCGAGGAGGTCCTGTCCGACGCAGGCCGCCCGGCCGCCGCCCGCCTGGTAGCGGGCCAGCTCGTCGCGCAGCCGGCCGGTGACGGCGGGGTCGGCGACCCGGGAGCCGACGAGCAGCACGGCGCGCACCCGCTGGGCGTGCAGCGTGGAGAGGTAGGCGATCTCCTGCTCGGGATCGCGGTGCGTGGTGCCGACCATGACCAGCAGGCCGTGGGTGGCCGCCGCGCGCATCGCGCCGTCGGCCAGGGCCGCGAAGTAGGGGTCGGTCAGGTCGTGCACGACGATGCCGATGACGTTGCTCGCCCCTCTGGCCAGCGTCTGGGCGGCGATGTTGGCCCGGTAGCCGAGCTCGTCCGCGGCCCGCTCGACGCGGGCCCGGAGTGTCGCGCCCACCTGGCGGGTGCTGCCGTTGAGCACCCGCGAGGCGGTCGCGAGCGAGACGCCCGCCTGCTTGGCGACGTCCTCAAGCGTGACCACGAGACCTCCCGGTAAGCGGTTTCCACAGCTGCCTGACCGGCACCTGGACCCGCATACTGCCATGTCCAGGGCCGGCGGCAACAGGATGCCCCACCGGGGAGGCGGCTCTCCACTCCGGCTCTCCACTCCGGGCCCGCCCTCCGGGAGGAGGCGGGCGGGCAGGTCAGAACCAGGGGAAGAGGATGTCGAGCAGGCCGCCGCCCTTGTCCTCCTGCACCGGCGCCTCGGTCGCCGACTCCACCGGGTTGCCGGAGGTCGACTCCTGCGCGTTGTCCTGCTGCTGGGAGCTGGAGTCGTTCCTGTTCGTGGTCGTGTTGTCGTTGATGCGCGTGGGGCCGTCGTCCGACTGGCGCTCGGGCTCGCGGGTGGGCCGCTCGGTCTTCTCCTGAGCGTCCTGCTCCCCGCGCTGCGCCCTGGTCGGGGTGGCCGACGGCTCGCGGGTCGGCCGCTCGCGCTGCTGCTGGGCGGGCGGGGTGCTCGCGGTGGGCCGGTTCGGCTGACCGGCCGTGTCGCCCGTGTCGCTGGTGTCACCCGTGTCGGCGGTGTCACCCGTGTCGCCGGTGTCGCCGGTGTCGTCGGTGGCCTCGTCCGTGGGCTCGGTCTCCTCCTCGACCGGCGTCTCCTCCTCGGGGGCGGCGTCGGTCGGCGAGGACACCTCGCCGGCGCTGGCGCAGGAGGCGCCCGCGCATGGGTCGTCGGAGGAGGTGCCGGTGAGCATCCAGCCGGCGCCGACGCCGAGCAGCACCACCGCGGCCGCCGCGACCAGCAGCAGCCTGGTACGGCGGCGCACCTCGCCCTCGCCGTCACCGGAGTGCCCGTCGTAGGAGCCGCGCGAGCTCCTGGGCTCGCGGGCGTCGCCGGAGTCGTCGGTCCAGCCGGAGCCGAGGAAGCCGCGCTTGGGCCGGTCGTCGTCGGCGTCGTCGTCGCGCGTGGGGTCGTAGCCGCGGTCGAGCGGCAGGTACGCGTTGTCGTCCTCGATCGCGTGCGGTCCGCTGTAGTCGTCCACGCGGTGCGGCCCGCTGTAACCGTCGATGGGCTGCGGTCCGCTGTAGTCGTCGGCGGCCAGGTCGTACGGTCCGCTCGGCCCGCCGAATTCACGCCCGCCGAGCACGTCGTCCGCCGCGCCGTAGCCGGCGTACTCGCGCGAGCCCGCGTCACGGCCGCCCTGGTCGTAGCCGCTCAGCACATCGTCGCCCCCACCGAGCACGTCGTGCACGTCGCGCCGGTCACCACCGGAGCCGAGCACGTCGTGCGGGTCGTCCAGCACGTCGCGCGGCGGGTCGTCGAGCACGTCACGCCTGCTCGGGTCCGGCAGGATGTAGGTCTCGTTGCCGCTGACCTGGATGGCGGGCTGCTCGTCGGTGTCATCGGTGCTCCACCGCGGAGACAGCACGTCACCCGTCATCAACTCCGGGTTCAACGACCTACCCTGCCCATCGTCGTACGGCCTGTCGTTCTCGTCGCGCGCCACGGGGAACCTCTCTAGTGCGTATTCGGACCGCGCCCCTTCCTACCACTACTTGTCCGGAAATTTCACTTGTTTCGCTAAAACTACTCTCCGTAACATTCGCCCCAATGGTGTTTCGGCGTCCCACTGCCCGGGTATGGCCAGCTGATCGTCCGACCAATGCCAGCTCCCCGCTAAATGTTTTGGAACGAGCTCAAAGGCAGGGATTCGTCTTGGTGTCGACGACCTTGTCCTTGAGCGACTCGGGAATCGCCGACAGCACGCGGACCCCCGGCCAGTCCTTGCCGATGACGAGCTGGATGACCGGCCCCGTCGGCGTCTTGGCCGGCGGAGTCTTGGCGGCGTACGGCTGCGAGATCGTCGCCTTGATCTTGCCCTGCACGGGCGTGCGCTTGTCCTTCGACAGCCGGGCCGCCACCGCGTCACCGTAGGCCGGGCCGTCGGCCGCGTCCTTCTTGGCGTACCTGATGGTGGTGGTCGGGGTGGGGGCGGCGTTGCCGACCTGCGCCACCACGAACCCCTGGGCGGCGAGCGCGTCGGCCACCTGCAGCGCCTTGCCCTCCTCGCCGGAGCCGTTGAGCACCTGCAGCCGCACCTGCTCGCGCTTGACCTCGGGCGCGGCGGACTTGCCCGGCGTGGGCGCCTTGGTGACCTCGACGTCGTTGCGCACGTTCTCGAAGAAGTCGCGGGCGGCCGGCTGGGCGAACTGCACGCGGTTCTTGTCCTGCGGCCACGGCTCCGTCGGCACGGTGATGCCCTTGAGCTCCTTGGCCGTCATGCCGCGCACGCTGTTGGCGATCTCCAGCATGCGCTCGAGGGTGAGCCCCTCGTCCACGGTCACGGACTTGGTGGCGGCGCGCAGGAAGTCGTTGAGCCCGCCGGGGTCGGTGAGCAGGCCGCCGTCGGTGATCTTCTTCATGACCTGCTGCAGGAACACCTGCTGGCGCTGGATGCGGCTCAGGTCGCTGCCGTCGCCGAGCGCGTAGCGGGTCCGTACGTACCCCAGCGCCTGCTCGCCCTTCACCACGTGCTTGCCGGCGCCGAGCACCAGCTTGGCCTTGGGGTCGTTGACCGGCTTGGGCAGGCAGATCTCGATGCCGCCGATGGCGTCCACGATGCCCTTGAAGCCGGTGAAGTCGACCTTCACGAAGTGGTTGATCTTGATGTTGGTGAGGGACTCGAGGGTCCGCGCCGTGCACTCGATGCCGCCCTCGTTGAAGGCCGCGTTGATCTGTTTGATCCCGGGCGGCAGCACGCCGCCGTTGGGTCCCTGACACTCCGGGACGAGCACCATGGAGTCGCGCGGGAAGCTGATCATGGTGGCGTTGTCCCGGTTCGGGGAGATGTGCAGCAGCATGATCGTGTCGGTGCGCTCGCCGAGGTGCTGCGACTTGGGGCCGTACTTCTTGTTGTCGCCCTCGCGCGAGTCGGAGCCCACCAGCAGCACGTTGAGCGCGCCGGTCTCGGGCGGGCGGCTCTTGCCCACGTTGAAGGGCCGGCGGTCGATGCCGCTGTCGAGGTAGCGGTAATAGGCGTAGCCGCCGATCGTGGCGATCACCAGCACGAGGGTCAGCGCCACGCTGACCCAGCCGAGCGGCGTGAGCGGGTTCTTGCGAGGCTGTGACCTGCGCCTTCCGCCCGATGGCGGAGGCGGCGGCGGTGGTGGCGGCGGAGGCGGTTGAGGGGGCGGCGGAGCGACCCGCCGACCCAGAACCGCTTCGTCGTGCCGGTCCCTCATGCGGTTCACCCCTCGCGCCATGATCGCGAAGCATAGTCACAAATGCCGAGCGACGAGTATGACTCCTCGCATCATGTCAAGGTTCGTACGCCGCCATGGGGAAGAGCGTGACCCGAAGGCCAGTCCTGCGTTACCTCAGCGAGGGCTCCATCCAAAGCGCCCGAACACCGGGCGGCACCACGCACGGTGACGTCATCATGACGTCATGCTTCTGACCGAGATGGCTCCTCCTCCCGGCGCCCAGGAGCTGGCCGGGCTGCGTGCCCGTGCCAGGTCCGCGCGGCGCGGCGCCCTCGTGGCGCTCACCGCCTCGATCGCGCTGCTCACCACCGCCCAGCTGCTCGCCGACCGGGCCGCGACGCGGGAGCAGACGCTCCCGCTCGCGGTGCTGTCGCTCGCCGTCTTCGCCGCCGCCCTGCCCGCGATGGCGATCACCCAGTACGTCTGGGGCGCCCGCGCCCGCCGGGTCCGCGAGCGCGAGCACGAGCTGTACGCCGCCGCCTTCTCCGGCCGCGCCCGCCCGCTGGCCCGGCTGGCGGTGGCCGGCTGCTGGGCGGTGACGCTGTTACTCGGCTGGACCGTTCCCCGGTTGTTCGGCCAGGCCGCCCAGTACGGCCTGGCCGACGCGCTGAGCGCCGTCACCGACGCGATGGCCTGGGCCTCGATGGGCGCCGGCGCGCTGTTCCTGCCGTGGTGGGCCCGCGACGCCGCCCTGACGGTGACGCGCGTCCTGCGGGCGGGCGGATCGCCCGGCGACCCCTGGGACCCCGGGCGGAGCGCCCGCCCGCGCGAGGGCGCGATGCTGTGGACGGGCGCGGCCGTGGCGATCGCCGCCCTGCTCGGAGCCCGCGCCCACCTCTGGGAGCCAGCCACGGGCATCGTCTACGGCCTGCTCACCACCGCCCTCGTCTGCGGCGTGGTTACTGACGAGTAGCATTAGGCACGGAACCCCTGCTAACTACGAGGAGCGAATCCGTGCCTTCCTCTCGTGACGTCGTGTTCGTCGACGGCGTGCGCACGCCTTTCGGCAGGTCAGGGCCGAAGGGTCTGTACGCGGAGACCCGCGCCGACGACCTGGTCGTCCGCGTCATCCGCGAGCTGATCCGGCGTAACCCCGGCCTGCCGCCCGAGCGCGTGGACGAGGTCGCCATCGCCGCGACCACCCAGACCGGCGACCAGGGCCTGACCATCGGCCGCTCGGCCGCCGTGCTGGCCGGCCTGCCCAAGAGCGTGCCGGGCTACGCGATCGACCGCATGTGCGCGGGCGCGATGACCGCGGTGACCACGGTCGCCGGCGGCATCGCGTTCGGCGCGTACGACGTCGCGATCGCCGGCGGCGTCGAGCACATGGGCCGCCACCCGATGGGCGAGGGCGTCGATCCCAACCCGCGGTTCCTGTCGGAGCGGCTGGTGGACCCGAGCGCCCTGGTCATGGGCATGACCGCGGAGAACCTGCACGACCGCTACCCCTCCATCGGCAAGGAGCGCGCCGACGCGTACGCGGTGCTCTCGCAGGAGAAGGCGGCCAAGGCGTACGCCGACGGCAAGATCCAGCCCGACCTCGTGCCGACCGCGATCAGGACCGCCGAGAAGGGCTGGGGCCTGGCCGTCGAGGACGAGGCGCCCCGCCCCGGCACCACCATGGAGGGGCTGAGCGGGCTCAAGACGCCGTTCAGGCCGCACGGGCACGTCACGGCGGGCAACTCCTCCGGCATCAACGACGGCGCCACCGGGTGCGTGGTCGCCGCCCGCGAGGTCGCCGAGGAGCTGGACCTGACGCCGAAGATGCGGCTGGTGTCGTACGCGTTCGCGGGCGTCGACCCCGAGGTCATGGGCGTCGGACCGATCCCGTCCACCGAGCGGGCGCTGCGCCTGGCGGGGCTGGACATCTCCGACATCGGGCTGTTCGAGATCAACGAGGCGTTCGCCGTTCAGGTGCTGGCCTTCCTTGAGCACTTCGGCATCGCCGACGACGACCCGCGCGTCAACCCGTACGGCGGCGCGATCGCCTACGGCCACCCGCTCGCCTCCTCGGGCGTGCGGCTGATGACGCAGCTCGCCCGGCAGTTCGGCGAGCGTCCCGACGTGCGTTACGGCATCACCACCATGTGCGTCGGCATGGGCATGGGCGGCACCGTGATCTGGGAGAACCTGGCATGAGCGAGTTCGAGACCTGGCGGTCGCTGCTGAGCGAGCGCAACACCGACGAAGTCGTCACCAAGGCGCTGGTCCGCGACGTGCGGCTGCCGTACGGCGCGGGCACGATGGCGCTGATCACCCTGGACAACGGCTTCGACCACACCAAGCCCAACACCTTCGGCCCGCACGGCCTGTTCGCGCTCAACGGCGCCCTGTCGGAGATCGCCGCGCGCACCGACCTGGTGGCCGTGGGCGTGACGGGCAAGCCGTTCATCTTCGCCGTCGGCGCCGACCTCAAGGGCGCCGCCTCGGTGACCTCCCGCGAGGAGGCCAAGGCGATCGGCGCGCTCGGCCACCACGTGTTCCGGCGGCTCGGCGAGCTGGGCATCCCGTCGTTCGCGTTCGTCAACGGCGCGGCCATGGGCGGCGGCCTGGAGATCGCGCTGCACTGCTCCTACCGGACGATCTCCGCGGGCGTGCCCGCGGTGGCGCTGCCGGAGTGCTTCCTCGGGCTGGTGCCCGGCTGGGGCGGCACGCAGCTGCTGCCCCGCCTCATCGGGCCGCAGAAGGCGGTCAAGCTCATCATCGAGAACCCGCTGTCCAACAACCGCATGATCAAGGGCAGGGAGGCGTACGAGCTGGGCGTCGCCGACGCGATGTTCGAGCCCGCCGACTTCCTGGAGGAGTCGCTGCGCTGGGCCGCCCGCGTCGTCAAGGGCGAGGTGACGGTGGAGCGGCCGGCCCACGACGGCTGGGAGAAGGCCGTGGCCGACGCGCGGTTCCTGGTGGACATGAAGCTGCGGGGCGCGGCGCCCGCGCCGTACCGGGCGCTCGACCTGATCGCGCTGGCCGAGACCGCCTCCAGGGACGAGGGCTTCGCCGCCGAGGACGAGGCGCTGGCCGACCTGCTCATGAGCGACGAGCTGCGGGCCGGGCTCTACTCCTTCGACCTCGTGCAGCGCCGCGCCAAGCGGCCCGCGGGCGCGCCCGACCCGTCGCCGGCCCGCAAGGTCACCAAGGTCGGTGTGGTCGGCGCGGGGCTGATGGCCTCGCAGATGGCGCTGCTGTTCGCCCGCCGCCTGGAGGTGCCGGTCGTGCTGACCGACCTCGACCAGGCCCGCCTGGACAAGGGCGTGGGCTACGTGCACGGCGAGGTGGACAAGCTGCTCGCCAAGGGCCGCGTCTCGGCCGACCAGGCCAACCGCCTCAAGTCGCTGGTCAGCGGCTCGCTCACCAAGGACGCCTTCGCCGACGCCGACTTCGTCATCGAGGCCGTCTTCGAGGACCTGGCGGTCAAGAAGCAGGTGTTCGCCGAGGTCGAGGCCGTCGTCCCGGCGGAGTGCGTGCTGGCCACCAACACCTCGTCGCTGTCGCTGACCGCCATGGGCGCCGACCTCAAGCACCCCGAGCGGCTGGTCGGCTTCCACTTCTTCAACCCGGTCGCCGTCATGCCGCTGCTGGAGATCGTCAGGGGCGCGGCCACCGACGACGCCACGCTGGCCACCGCCTTCGCCGTCGGCAAGACGCTGAAGAAGTCGTCGGTGCTGGTCAAGGACGCGCCGGCGTTCGTGGTCAACCGGCTGCTCACCTGCTTCATGGGCGAGGTCGTCGCGGCCGTGGACGAGGGCACGCCGCTGGAGACCGCCGAGCACGCGCTCGACGGCCTCGGGCTGCCGATGACGCCGTTCGCGCTGCTGCAGCTCGTCGGCCCGGCCGTCGGCCTGCACGTGGCCGAGACGCTGCACGAGGCGTTCCCCGACCGGTTCGGCGTCTCGGAGAACATGGCCAAGCTCGTCGAATCGGGCAAGCCGGGCGTCTACCTGCCCGACTTCACGCTCGACCCCGAGGCGGTCGCGCTGTTCGCCGGCGGCGCCTCGCCGTCCACCGCCGAGCAGGTGCGCGAGCGGGTGCTGGCCGCGCTGGCCCGTGAGATCCGCATCATGCTGGACGAAGGCGTGGTGGCGGCGCCGCAGGACATCGACCTGTGCATGATCCTCGGCGCGGGCTGGCCGTTCCACCTCGGCGGCATCACGCCGTATCTCGACCGCACCGGCGTCGCCAAGCCCCGTTTCCTCGCGCCGGGCGTGGCGTCCGTACCGGCCCGATTTTAAGCTCGCTTGAGGAGGTCCGTACGCGGACCTCCTCTCCTCTTCACCGGATCCGTCGTAGCGTTTGGTGCCGTCCTACGAACGGAGAGTAACCATGATGAGAGCAGCAGGCACCCTCATGCTCTGCGCCGCCCTCCTGGCCACGTCGTCCTCCCCCGTGCTGGCCGCGGCAGCCCCCAAGGCTCGTCTCAAGGTCGTCTACGGGGTCAAGGGCGGCGGCGCCAAGTCGGCCTACCTCAACTGCGCCCCCACCGGCGGCACCCACCCCAACGCGCGGGCCGCCTGCCGCCTGCTCAAGCAGGCCGGCGGCGACCCCGCCAAGCTCAACGTCAAGCCCGACGCCGCCTGCACCCGCGAGTTCCAGCCGCACGCCGCCGTGATCGTCGGCACCTGGTACGGCAAGAACGTGCGCTGGGGCAAGGTCTACGTCAACGGCTGCCACATGCGCGCGGCCACCGGAGCGGTCCTCGCGCTCTGACCGCCCCTTGGCCCTCTGGCCGCTCCTCACTCACCCGAGGAGCGCCAGGGGGCCGCGGTCCTGCTGTGCCGGTAGCCGTAGGCGAAGTAGAGCACGATCCCGATGGCCATCCAGACCAGGAACCGCAGCCACGTCTGCACCGGCAGGTTGAGCATCAGATAGAGGCAGGCCAGCACCGACAGGATCGGCAGCACGGGCACCAGCGGCGCGCGGAAGGCCCGCGGCAGGTCGGGCCGCGTCCGCCGCAGGATGATCACCCCCAGCGAGACGACCACGAACGCGAACAGCGTGCCGATGTTGACCAGCTCGGCCAGCTCCCCGAACGAGACGAACCCGGCCAGCGCCATCGTGACGAGCCCGATGATGATCGTCAGCCGCGCCGGGGTGCCGAACGTGGGGTGCACCACCGCCAGGGAGCGCGGCAGCAGCCCGTCGCGGCACATCGCGAACAGCACCCGGGTCTGGCCCAGCAGCAGCACCAGCACCACGGTCGTCAGGCCGGCGATCGCGCCCACGCTGATGATCGTGGCCAGCCACGGCTGGCCCACCGAGATGAACGCGTCCGACAGCGGCGCCGCCTCGCTCAACTGGCTGTACTTCTGCATGCCGACCACGACGAGCGAGACCGCGACGTACAGGACCGTGCAGATGGCCAGCGAGCCGATGATGCCGCGCGGCACGTCGTGCTGCGGCTCGATGGTCTCCTCCGCGGCGGTGGCGACGATGTCGAAGCCGATGAAGGCGAAGAACACGATCGCCGCGGCCGAGAAGATGCCGATCACGCCGAACGCCACCGGCTCGAGGCCGAAAAGCACCTGCACGAGCGGCGCCTGCAACCCCTCCACGCGCGGCGTGGGGATCGGGTCGGGGATGAACGGCGTGTAGTTCGCGCCGTTCACGAAGAACAGGCCCGCCACGATCACCAGCAGCACCACCGCGATCTTGGTGATCACCAGGATGAGGTTGACCCGTGAGGACAGCTTGATCCCGGCCACCAGCACCGCCGTGAGGATGAGCACGATCAGCACGGCCGGCACGTTGACCACCGGATCGGCGCCCGCGATCGAGGCCGGCAACTCCAGGCCGAGCGAGGCCAGCAGCGAGGCGAAATAGCCCGACCAGCCGACCGACACCACGGCGGCGGCCAGCGCCAGCTCCAGGATCAGGTCCCACCCGATCACCCAGGCGGGGAACTCGCCCAGGGTCGCGAAGGAGAAGGTGTAGGCCGACCCGGCGACCGGGATGGTGGAGGCGAACTCCGCGTAGCACAGCGCGGCGAGCCCGCACACGATGCCCGCGACGACGAACGAGACCGCCACGGCGGGGCCCGCCACGTCTCTGGCGACCTGTCCGGTCAGCACGAAGATCCCGGTGCCGACGATCACGCCGATGCCGAAGACGGTGAGGTCCGTGGCGGTCAGGCGCTTGCGCAGCTGGTGCTCGGGGGCTTCGGTGTCGCGGATCGACTGTTCGACGCTCTTCGTGCGAAAGATGTCCACCGGGTGATCCTTCCCCCACCCAGAGTGATCATTCTCGCGAGCGCCTGCTCCGCTGGAGCTCCTGATGCACGGCGGTGATCGCTCCCGATCACCGCCGCGACAGGCTCAGAGGCGAACTCAGCGGCGTTTATCAGTGGCGTTGTCAGTGGCGGGCCGGCTCGGCGGCCGAGGTGCGGCGCGCGACCGCCTCGGTGATCTGGCGGGCGAGGTCCTGCCCGGTCAGGCCGATCCTGCCGAGGATGGCGGCCCGCTTGGCGTGGTCGAGGAAGCGCTGCGGGATGCCGTAGGTGCGTACGGGCACGTCGACGTCGGCGTCGCGCAGCAGCCGCGCCACCGCGTCGCCCACCGCGCCGACCCGGCCGTTGTCCTCGGCCACGGCCACCAGCTTGTGCGCGGCGGCGGCCGTCACGAGCGCCTCGTCGAGCGGCTTGACCCAGCGCGGGTCGACCACGGTCGCGGCGATGCCCTGCGCGTCGAGCAGCTTGGCGGCGTCCATGCAGACCTGCGCCATCGGGCCCACACCCACCAGCAGCACGTCGGGCTCGCTCTCGGGAGCCCGCAGCAGGTCCATCTCGCCCAGCTTGCCGACCGCCTCCAGCGGCTCGGCGACCGGGCCCTTGGGGAAGCGCAGCACGGTGGGCCCGTCGGAGACCTCGACGGCCTCGCGCAGCAGCTCGGTCAGGCGGTCGCCGTCGCGCGGCACCGCGACCTTGAGCCCGGGGACGACCTGGAGGATCGACAGGTCCCACATGCCGTTGTGGCTGGCCCCGTCGTCGCCCGTGACGCCCGCCCGGTCGAGCACCACCGTGACCGGCAGGCGGTGCAGGGCGACGTCCATGAGGAGCTGGTCGAAGGCGCGGTTGAGGAACGTGGCGTAGACGGCCACCACCGGGTGCATGCCGCCGAGCGCGAGCCCGGCCGCGCTGGTCAGCGCGTGCTGCTCGGCGATGCCGACGTCGTAGATGCGCTCGGGGAAGGCCTCGGCGAAGGCGTTGAGGCCGGTCGGGTGGAGCATGGCGGCGGTGATCGCGACCAGGTCGTCGCGCTCTTTGCCGAGCCTGACCAGCTCTTCGCTGAAGACGTTGGTCCAGATGCGGCCCTTGGGCTTCTCCGCGCCGGTGGCCCGGTCGAAGGCGCCCGGCGAGTGGAACTGGTCCTCGTCGTGGTTCTCCGCCGGGCTGTAGCCGCGGCCCTTCTGGGTGACGGCGTGCACGATGACGGGGCCGCGGAAGTCGCGGGCCTTGCGCAGGGCCGCCTCCATGGCCTGCTCGTCGTGGCCGTCGATGGGGCCGAGATATTTGAGCCCGAGGTCCTCGAACATCACCTGCGGCGCCAGGACGTCTTTCACGCCCTTCTTGAAGCCGTGCAGAGCGTCGTAGAGGACCGGGACGTTGCCCAGCTTGTCCTTCACGTATTCGAGCATGTCCTCGTAGCGGCGGTTGACCCGCAGCGAGGACAGGTGGGAGGCCAGGCCGCCGATCGTCGGCGAGTAGGAGCGCCCGTTGTCGTTGACCACGATCACGACCGGCAGGTCCTTGAACGCCGCGATGTTGTTGAGCGCCTCCCAGGCCATGCCGCCGGTCAGCGCGCCGTCGCCGATGATCGCGACCACCGTGCGGTCGCGCGCGCCGCGCAGCTTGAACGCCTTGGCCAGGCCGTCGGCGTAGGACAGCGCGGTGGAGGCGTGGGAGTTCTCGACGAAGTCGTGCTCGGACTCGGTCTGGCTCGGATAGCCGGACAGGCCGCCCTCCTGCTTGAGCGCCTCGAAGCCGGCCGCCCGGCCGGTGAGGAGCTTGTGCACGTACGCCTGGTGGCCGGTGTCCCAGATGACCGGGTCGTTCGGGGAGTCGAAGACGCGGTGGACGGCGATGGTCAGCTCGACCACGCCCAGGTTGGGCCCTAGGTGACCGCCGAACCTGGCGCAGGAGTCGACGAGCAGGTCGCGGATCTCTCCGGCGAGCTGCGGCAGCTCCTCGACGGCAAGCCGTTTGACGTCGTGCGGTCCCTCGATCGAGCCCAGCAACCCGCTCACGGATGCGACTCCCCTCTGCTCTTTTGCGCCGATCCCCAGAGTCTAGTTCGCAAAGGCGTCACTGACTCCATCAAGTCAAATGCACCCACAAATGTCCGATCTTGACCTAGTCTTGCGGACCATATGAACTCCGTCCCCGCCGGCCGGCTCGTGGCGCTCGTCGCGGCGGGCGTGGCCCTCGCGCTGGCCGCCGCCGCCTTGACGCTGGTGCTCGCGGACGTGGCCACGACCTCGACCGACTCCGCGTACGGGGGACGGCAGCCCGCAGCGCCGTCCGGCAGCGCGGGTCAGAGCAGGCACGGCGGCGCCGCGGTCGCGGGACGGGCGACGGCCACCGCGAACCCCCTCTACAAGACCGGCCGGCTCACGGACGTGAACTGCCGGCCGGGCAGCCTGCCCTCGGGGAGCATGCCCGCCTACCGCCGCTTCCTGACCCGCGTGACGGCCTGCCTGAACAAGGCGTGGGCGGCGCAGTTCCGCAAGGCCGGGATGCCGTTCGCCAAGCCGCGGCTGCGCATCATCACCCGCAAGGTCAAGACGCCCTGCGGCTCGTGGAACACCGGCGCCGACGGCGTCTACTGCTCCACCGACCGCACGATGTACCTGATGATCAGCAAGGACCAGCTGCGCAACCCTTTTCCGCTCGGCATCACCCGGCTGATCGCCCACGAGTACGGCCACCACGTCCAGCAGGTCTCCGGCATCTGGAATTACTACTGGGCGGCGCGCACGGTGGCGGGCAAGGCCAAGAGGCTGCAGCTGTCGCGTAATTCCGAGTTGCAGGCCGAGTGTTTCTCGGCCGTGTTCATGAGCACGATGAAGGGCACGTCGCTGGTCACCGACGCCGACTGGGCGTACACGGTGGGCTGGTTCAGGAAGAACGGCGCCAAGGGGTGGCCGCAGAACGACCACGGCAAGGGGCCGACGCAGGCCGCGTGGATGACGCGGGGGTTCAATCGCGGATCGCCGGGCGCCTGCAATACCTGGGCCGCCAATCCGCGGAATGTCACCTGATGGTGCGTTATTTCTTCGCCTGGAGCTCCTTTTTTCACTAGGGTGCCGTCTCATGCGTATCCCCTTCTTAGCGCTCATGGCGGGCGCCCTGGCCGGTGTGCTGTTCGCCGGAACCGCGCACGCGGCCTCCTCATCGGCTGCTCCCTTTTCGTCCGTCCTGACGAAGAACAAGCTCTACAAGGCGGGCAAGCCCGGCGTACGGGCCTGCGAGGAGCCCGAGGTCCGCACCGGCAGCGTGGAGGAGGCCGAGCTGTACTTCGAGGCCGTGAAGGACTGCCTCGACCGCGCCTGGGCCCCCGTCGTCAAGAAGGCAGGACACCGCTTCACCAAGCCGAAGTTCTCGATCGTCACCAAGGTCGGCGCGAAGACCCGGTGCGGGCGCTTCCCCGGGGGCGCGCAGGCCCTCTACTGCCAGAAGGACCGCTCCATCACCTTCCTGCTCAGCCCGAACATCGTCGAGGAGCCCACCGACCTGGCGCTGATGCAGGTGCTCGCCCACGAGTACGGCCACCACGTCCAGCAGCTCACCGGCATCATGAAGGCCGGCGACCCGATCATCGGCGGGCGTGACGAGGACCGCGCGTACGCCGCGCTGCGCCGCCTCGAACTGCAGGCCCAGTGCCTGTCCGGCGTCTTCGTCGGCCGCGTCTGGGACTCACTCGGCCGGCCCGACTCCGACTGGGACATCCTGGCCAAGGGCACCCACAACCCCGTCGCCCTCGACGCCATCGGCGTGCGCAGCGGGGCCGACAACACGCACGGCAGCGACAAGAGCAACACCTTCTGGCTGCAGCGCGGCTTCAAGTCCCAGTCCACCGGGGTCTGCAACACCTGGACGAGCTCCAACGCCAGGGTGCGGTAAATCACTCTTCGAAGGCTTATGATCCGCGATCATGCGCCTTCTCCTTTTAGCGCTGGCGGCGTGCGCGGTCGCGGGACCCCTCACGCCGCCACCCGCGAGCGCCGCCGCCCAGGTGCCCTCGTCCGGGCTGCTCGGCGCGATGAGCGGGGACGTCGTCCCGCACCGCTGCCCGATCCCCCGGATCGAGCCGGGCGACGTGGCCTCGCTCAAGGCCTTCCACCGGGCGATGGCGGCCTGCGCCGACGGCTTCTGGGCGGCCCGCTTCGCCGCCGCCGGGCTGGCGTACACGCCGCCCTCGGTCAGCGTCACCACCGGGCGGGACTCCGTGTGCGGGACGATCGCCGGCAGCGGGGCGCAGTACTGCCCTGAGCAGAGCACCATCGTCATCCGCATCACGAAGAGCGACCTGCGTGACCCGTTCAGGATGAACATCGCCCACTCCGTCGCCCACGAGTGGGGGCACCACGTCCAGCACCTCATCGGCGTCCTCGACGCCCAGGCCGCCCTGTACGCCCCCGCCTCCGCCAAGGCCAGGAGACTGCTCAGCCATCGCCTGGAGATGCAGGCCGAATGCTTCGCCGGCGTCTTCTACAGCGCCGCCCTGAAGAGCATCCGCCCGGGAATCTCCTGGAAGGACTGGGTGGCCGCCGTCCGCCGAGCCAACGAAAGCGACATCCACGGCAAGCCCCGCAACTTAGCCTGGTGGCAAGACCGCGGCTACCGAGGCGGCACCACCGGCTTCTGCAACACCTGGACCGCCACCAACAACCGAGTAACGTGACCTCCCACCACCAGAAGTGGAACCCGCGACGTCCGCATCTCCCTCACCGTCGCGCTTCTGTCCCTTGGGGGAGGGGGGATGAAGTGCGGGCCGCCCGCCACTCCCCCACCGCCGGACTGCTGTCCCTGGGGACAGGAAGTGTCGGGCTGCTGTCTCAAGGCGGTTGATGGGCGCTCGCGAGGGGTGCCGCTCCTCCGCCGTCGCGCATTCTTCCCTTGGAGAGGAGACACGGGTCGCCGCTTTCGCGCTGCTGGTGCTTGGGGGCGGGCGTTGGTTCCCGCGCGGTCAGGCGTTGGCGCGGGCCAATACTTCCAAGGGGTCGGAGAGGACGTGGGCGAAGGCCAGTTCGGCGGCGCCGACCAGAGGGGCCGCGTCGCCCAGGGCCGAGGTGCGCAGGCGCAGGCGTTCGCGCTGGTGGGCCATGGCGTGCAGGACGAGCTGGGAGCGGACCTGGGCGGCGGAGCCGAGGTAGATCTCGCGCAGGACACCGCCGAAGATGACCATCTCGGGGTTGAAGATGTTGACGAGGTTGGCGACGCCGAGCCCGAGCCAGTCACCGACCCGGCTGAGCGCCTCCTGGGCCACGATGTCGCCACGGTCGGCCGCCTCGACGACCCCGCGCACGGCGTCGCGCCCCTGCCGCCCGTCCGAGACCCGCCCGGCCGACTCCAGCAGGGTGCGCTCCCCCACCTCGGCCTCCAGGCACCCGTGCGCCCCGCAGCCGCACGCCCGCCCGCCGGGGTTGACGACCATGTGGCCGACCTCGCCGCCGTAGCCGTCGTGCCCGCCGATCAGGTGGCCGCCGGAGATGATGCCGCCCCCGATGCCGACGTCGCCGTGCAGGTAGATGAGGTCGCGTACGGCGACGCCGACACCGCGGCTGTGCTCGGCGAGCGCGGCCAGGTTGGCGTCGTTGCCCACGCTGACGGGCAGCCCGAGGCCGAGCCGGCGCGCCAGCTCCTCGCCGAACGGCACCTCCTCGGCCTTGAGGTTGGGCCCGAAGCTGACGACGCCGTCGGCCTTGCGCACGCCGCCCGACACGGCGGCCGCGGCGCCGACGCAGACGGTGTCGTCCCTGGTCTTGCGCCGCATCTGGCGGGCGAACCCGGACAGCACCCCGGTCAGCTCGTCCAGCTCGAACCGGTCGCGGTCGCGTACGGCCTCACGCCGGTCGAGGATGACCCCGCCCAGCCCGACGCGCGCCACGGCGAGCCGGTCGGGGCCGACGTCGAAGGCGAAGACGTAGACCCGCGCCGACTCGGGCCGCACCACGAGCGAGGGCCGCCCGGCCCTGCCGGTCTCGCGCGGCAGCTCCTCGCGTACCAGCCCCGCGGCGGTGAGGTCGGAGGTCAACGCCATGATCGTGCTGCGATTGAGCCCCATCTTCGAGGTCAGCTCGGCCCGCGAGATCGGCCCGCCCAGATGGACATGGCGGAGCAGCGCGCCGAGGTTGTGGCGCCTGATGTCCTCTTGGGAAGGGCCGGCACGCATGGTCTGGGGTTCCTTCAGGGGCTGCGGATCGCTGATCACCTTAAACCAGCGGCAGCCGCCCGCTTGCGCGCCAGAGCGTCGACACCCGCCGCGAGCAGCAGGACCGACCCCGTGACCAGGTATTTGACGCTGGAACCGTACCCCATGAGGCCCATGCCGTTCTCGATCACCGCGACCACCGCGCCGCCGAGCACGGCGTCGAGCACCCGGCCCTTGCCGCCGAAGAGGCTGGTGCCGCCGATGACGGCGGCGCCGACCGCGTACAGCAGGACGGAGCTGCCGCCCGTGTTGGGGTCGACGGAGCTGGCTCTGGAGGCGGCCACGATGCCGCCGATGGCGGCCATCGAGGAGCAGATGACGAACGCGCTGATCTTGATCCGGTCGACCGGGATGCCGGCCCGGCGGGCGGCCTCGGTGTTGCCGCCGACCGCGTACAGGTGCCGGCCGAACGAGGTGCGGCGCAGCACCACCGTCCAGACGATCAGCAGCACGAGGATGACCGGCACCACGATCGGCACGCCGGTGAGCGAGACCAGCGCGGGGTTGCGGCTGCGCTCGAGGTTGAGCGCCGCGACCGCGAGCCCGGCGAACAGCGCCAGCATGCCGACGCGGAAGGCGATCAGCGAGATCGGGTCGGCGGCGAGGCCGCGCTTGGTGCGATTCCTGGCCCGGCGCAGCTGCACGGCCGCGAAGACCGCCACGCACACCAGGTAGAGCGCCCAGCCGAGCCACGGCGGCAGGTTCTTGTTCGCGATGGCGACGACCACGCTGTCGCGGATGGAGATGTTGGTGCCCTCGTCCACCAGCACCAGGACCAGGCCCTGGAAGGCGAGGAAGGCGGCCAGCGTCACCACGAACGACGGGATGCCGACCTTGGCGACCAGGCTGCCGAGCACGGTGCCGATGATCACGCCGGTGAGGATGGCGGCCAGCATGCAGACGTACCAGGGCAGGCCCGCGTTGGTCAGCGTGACGGCGAGCACGGCCGCGCACACGCCGCTGGCGAATCCGGCCGACAGGTCGATCTCGCCGAGCAGCAGCACGAACACCAGGCCCATCGCGATGAGCGTGACGGCCGCGCCCTGCGTGAACAGGTTGGCGAAGTTGATCGCGGTGACGAAGGACGGCCGGGCCACGGCGAAGACCGTGCAGAGCACGACCAGGCCCAGCACGGCGGGCAGCGCGCCCATGTCGCCGCCGCGCACCCGCTGGATGTAGGCGAGGAAGCTGTTCTTGATCGACGGAGTCTGCGCGGCCGCGACGATGGCCTCTCCGGGTAGTTCTTTGACCTTGTTCATGATGTGACCCCGTTCTTGAGGCCCAGATCGCCGCTGCGGCCTGAAGTGATCAGTTCGACGACCTGCGCGTGCGTCACATCGGAGGTCTTGACCTGGGCGGCCATCCTGCCGAGGTAGAGCGCCGCGATCCGGTCGGAGACGGCGAACACGTCGTTCATGTTGTGGGAGATGAGCACGACGGCCAGGCCGGTGTCGGCGAGCCTGCGCACCAGCTCCAGCACCTGCGCGGTCTGGGCCACGCCCAGCGCCGCGGTCGGCTCGTCGAGGATGACGACCTTGCTGTTCCACAGCACGGCCTTGGCGATGGCGACGGTCTGCCGCTGTCCGCCGGACAGGCTGGAGACCTGCTGCCTGATGGACTTGACGGTACGGACGGACAGACCGCTGAGCGTGCGCTCGGCCAGCTCCTCCATGCTGTCCTCGTCCAGCAGGACGCCGTTCTTGCGCTCACGGCCGAGGAACATGTTCTGGACGATGTCGAGGTTGTCGCACAGGGCGAGGTCCTGGTAGACGATCTCGATGCCCAGCTCGCCCGCGTCGCGCGGGCTGTGCACGTGCACCTCTTTGCCGTCGAAGAGCAGGGTGCCCGCGTCGATGGGGTAGATGCCGCCGATGCACTTGACCAGGGTGGACTTGCCGGCGCCGTTGTCGCCGACGAGCGCTGTGACCTCGCCGGCGTACGCGGCGAACTCGACCTCGTGCAGGACCTTCACCGGGCCGAAGCTCTTGTCGATCCCGCGCACTTCAAGGAGGGGGGTCATGGATCTCCCTAAACGGGGGTACGGCCGCGCTCGTGGCGCGGTCCGTACCCCGCCGCGTTACTGAATGCCTGCCTCGGTGCACTTCTCGGCGAAGTCACCCTTGCACAGTTCCTCCTTGGTGACGTAACCGTCGGCCACGACGTCCTTGACGTTGTCGAAGTAGATGGCCTGCGGCTCCATCAGCTCGGAAGGCACGTCCTGACCGGTCTCCGGGTCCTTGACGCTGCCGGTCGCCGCGGGCTTCTCGCCCTTGGCCAGCGCGACCGCGAGCTTGGCCGCGGCGTCGGCCTCCTTCTTGACGGCCTTGTACACGGTCATGCACTGGTCGCCCGAGAGGATGTTCTGCAGACCCTGGACGGTGGCGTCCTGGCCGGTCACCGGCACCTTGCCGTTGAGGTTGTTCTTCTTCAGCACGGTGATGGCGGCGTTGCCGAGACCGTCGTTGGCGGCCAGCACGCCGGCGATCTTCGGCTCCTGGGTCAGCATCTGCTCGAAGATCGTCCCGGCCTGGGTGTTGTCCCAGTCGGGCACGGCCTGGTCGGGGCCCTTGACGTACTCGCCCGCGTCGAACTTGGGCTTGAGCACGCCGTCGTAGCCGTCCTTGAACAGGGTCGCGTTGTTGTCGGTCGGCGAGCCGTTCAGGTAGGCGACGATCGGCTTCTCGGCCTTCTTGTCGGTCAGGCACTTCACCAGGCCCTCGCCCTGGAGCTGGCCGACCTTGGTGTTGTCGAAGCTGACGTAGTAGGCGGCGCCGCCGCCCAGCGTCAGCCGGTCGTAGTCGATGGTGGCCACGCCTTGGGACTTGGCCTTCTCGATGACGGTCTTGCCGGTGCCGCTGTCCAGGTTGACGATCATCAGGACGGTGGCGCCGTTGGTGATCATCTGGTCGGCGATGGTCTGGAACTGGGTCTTGTCGTTCTGGGCGTTCTGGATGTCGTACTCGACACCCGCGGCCTTGAACGCCTCTTCCAGATACTTGCGGTCCGCCGTCTCCCACCGGGCGGAGGACTTGCTGTCCGGCAGGATGACGCCGATCTTGCCGGCCTTGGCCGCTTCTGACGCGGTGGCCGATTCAGAGGTCGACGTCGTGGTCTGACCGCTGTCGCCCCCGCAGGCGGTGAGACCGAGGGCGAGCGCTGCTGCCGTGGCGGTCAGGCTGAGGATCCCCTTGCGCATGGTGCAGGGTCCTTTCTTCCGGAGGGGCCCGGATGAATGTTGTTTGCGGCAACGTATTCCGGGACGAACCGGTTGTGAAGGGGGTTGGAGGGGTGGATTTGTTGTTTCGGGTAACAATCCAGAAACGTCACATCAACCTTCCGACGGTCGCCTGTACCGGAGTGTGATGCCTGCGGCGCCCCGTCACGTGAGGTAGCCGACAGGCCCTGATCACGCCATTTCGGGTCACCCGCTGTGTGGTTATTGGTAGGTTTGGGCCGCTTTGAGGAGACTCTCGGAAAGGTGGGTGACGGTGCGGCGGTACGGACGCGTGGCCGGTGGCGTGCTGGCCGGGTGCCTGGTGGCGGGCTGCTCGGGGCTGCCCGGAATGGACCCGGCGGCGTGGCAGGGCGCGGAGACGCCCTCGGCCACTCCCTCCTCCACGACATCTGGGACGCAGAAGACGCCGGAGCCCTCGGCGTCCGCCTCGGCGCTGACGGCGGAGGCGGTGATCAAGGAGTACATCGACCGCAACAACAAGGCCAACACGGCGCTCGACGACGACCTGCTCGCCCGCAACGAGGCCGGCTCCAGCCTCGCCATCGACAAGGCCGCCTACCTCTCCCAGCGCAAGCTGGGCAAGAAGCGCGAGGGCTACACGCCGTTCGAGTACGTCAAGCCGACGTTCGTGGCGCCGGCCTCCAAGCGGTGGTTCCTCGCGACGACGTACTGGAAGAACAAGAAGAAGTCCGCCAAGACGCCCACCTTCCTGCTGTTCGCCCACGACCAGGGCGCCTGGAAGCAGGTCTACTCCCCCGACGTCTTCGACACGATCGACGCCGACGAGCTGCCGAAGATCCAGACGGACGCCTCCGGCGCGGCCACCGAGGTGGACAGCGCCGACGGCGACGGCCTGCTGATGTCACCGGCCGACTTCGCCAAGAACTACGCCGCCCACATGACCGGCAAAGGCTCGAACGCCGCCAAGAGCCGGTTCGCCTCCGACCAGTTCACCACCGGCGCGGCCAAGAACCGCATCAAGATGCGGCAGTTCGCCAAGCTCACCGAGCACGCGGCGCCGGCGAAGGAGTACCCGTCGTACGCGCTGCGCACGGCCGACGGCGGCGCGCTCGTCTTCACCACGTTCGCGCGGACCAAGGTGTACGACGTGATCCAGAGCCCGAAGCGCTACTACGTCTTCCAGGAGAACAACGGCCTGCTGCCGGACAAGTACTACAAGTTCCTGAAGGTGGGCGACCTGGTGCAGGTGGCCGCGCACATCCCGCCGAAGACCGCCTCGCCCGCTCAGGTCCAGGTGCTCGGCACGTACAGCGGCATCGTGGCCGGCCGCGGCGCGTGACGCCCGAAGGCCGGACGCGTGACGTCCGGCCTTCGGGCGCGTGACGCTCAGCCTTCGGGCGCGTGACGCTCGGCTTTCGGGCGCGTCCTCAGGCCAGGACCTGGCTCAGGATGTTCTGCACGATCAGCCCCACCGCCGAGGCCGCCGCCACGACCAGGACGGCCGTCCGCACCTTGCCGCCGTCGAGGTAGCGCCGCAGCGGCCCCGACACCAGGAACCCGAGCAGCATCGGCACGATCAGCGCCCCGCCCACCATCAGCGCCGCGGGCGGCAGCTCGTCCACGAGGGCGAGGATGGCCAGCGACTGGACGGCGCTGAGGAAGAAGAACATCGCCAGCGTGGCCCGGATCTGCGGCCCCTTGGCGTGCTGGTAGACCAGCGCGATGGGCGGGCCGCCGATGCCGGTCGCGGTGCCGGTGATGCCTGACACGAACCCGGCCGAGGTGATGGTGACCGCGTTGCGCGGCACGCTCAGCGCCCGCGCCGTCAGCGCCACCGCTACGAGCACCATGACCGCCACGAAGACGCCGCGCATGTATACGGAAACGTAGACAACGATGACTGCGCCGAGAGCGCTACCGGGCAGCCTGCCGAGCACCGCGAACCCGAGCCCGCCCCAGTCCACCCGCCGCCACTCCATGGCCAGCGTGAACAGCGGCAACGTCATGTTGACCACCTGAACGGCGCCCGGCATGAGGTCGGGCGCGAGCAACGTGAGCAGCGGCGCCGCCACCAGCCCCAGCCCGAACCCCACGGCCCCCTGGACGATCGCGCCCACAAATACCGCCAGACCACCAATAATCAGCACCAACGCCACGTTCGCCATGCACGCGAGTCAACCATCTTTACTCTCCGTTGCCATAACGGCCCTGAGCGTGACCGCGCTGGTGTAGTGTCCTGCATGACGCAGACGTAGCCTCTGGAGTATGAGCGTGAGACATAAGGCCACCACGATTCGCGTCAGCGTCGAAACCAGAGATCGCATCTCCCGACTCGCCCGCAAGGAGGGCCGCACGATGACCGAGGTGCTCAACGAAGCCATCACCGACTACGAGCAGAAGCAGTTCTGGGCCACCGTCAACGAGCAGATAGCGCGCACGCAGCGCGAAGACCCCGAGGCATGGGCCGACTACCTGCGCGAGCGCGAGCAGGTGCTCGGTCCGCCGAGCCGCACCACCAAGATCGCCCCCGAGTGGGAGGGGTTGATCACGTTTCCCGAGGAGGACGCATGAAACTGGCGCAAGGCGATATCTGGTTCACCCACTTCGACCGGCCGACCGGTCGTGAGCAGGGTTTCGACCGGCCTGCACTGATCATCAGCAACGATGATCTCAACGCGTCGCGGCTGGATATCGTCTTCGCGGTGCCGTTGACGACCAGGGAGCGCGGATATATCACCCATATCCGCATCGGCCCCGAGGGCACCGGGCTGGCCAAGACCAGCTGGGCGATGGTGGAGCAGACCCGCGCCATCTCCCCCGATCGGTTCGACTTCTTCGTCGGCAGCGCGCCGAAGGAGATCGTCCACGAAGCGGTCACCGTGCTCAAGCGCATGCTCTGAGCACCGTCCGCGCGGCTTCGAGCCGATGATCCGGCTCGCATCCCCAGCGTGCAGGATGGGTCGGTCGCCACAGAAGTGGTGATGCCGCCCGGCGAATTAGAGGTTCGCCGGGTGGCGTCACCCACTCTGCCACACCTGCCGCTGCTTTAGGCTGCCGCCGTGCCGTTCTCGTTTCTTGCGCCCGCTGTCGCCGTCCTCATCGCCGTCACCGGATCCCCGCCTGCTGCGGCCTTTCCTGCCGAGGGTGGGAAGCTGGCGGCGGTGTCGTGTCCTGAGACGGCGCTCTCCGATGGTGGGATACCGCGGGGGCGGGAGTACCTCGCTACGGTTGTGAAATGTCTGGATAAGTCGTGGCGGGGCTACTTCAGGCGGGCCAAGCTGCGGTTCGGCCCGCCTGACGTTCGCTACGTCGACGATCCCCACGGCGCCCAGTGCGGCGTCCCCCTCGACGGTGTCGACGCGCTCTACTGTCACCCCACCCGCACGCTCGTCTTCCCTCTGGCGGGGCGTTGGATCGAGGGGCGTACCGACCTCTATCCCTTCAAGGTCGCCGCCCACGAGTACGCCCACCACCTGCAGACGCTCACCGGCGTGCGGCGCGCCTACGAGGCCCGTCACCGTGCCGAGCCTCGTCGCAGGGCCGAGTTGCGGCGGAGGTTCGAGTTGCAGGCCGACTGCCTGGCCGGGGTGTTCATGGGCAGCGTGTACGGCTCCCTCGCGCGTACCGGCAAGGACTGGGCGGCCCTCAAGGACGCCGTACGGGCGAGCGGCGACGAGGACGGGCACACCAGCCACGGAAAGGGCGCCACCCGCGTGAGGTGGCTGGAGCGCGGCCGGCGTGCCCTCACCCCGTCCGCCTGCGACACCTGGTCGGCCAAGGCGAGCAAGGTGTCCTGAACGCACACAGGAAGGCGACAGTCCTCGGGGCTGTCCCTCAGGTAAACCCAGGAAAGCCCTTGAGGACTGTCCCGTAGGAAAGGTGACAACCGCCCGGCAGGGGTCGTCCCCCAGGAAAGGCAAGAGCCGCCCGGCGGGGGTTGTCCCGCGGGGCGGCTCTTGAGGTGTTCGGGTGGTTCCCCCGATACGGGCGCGTGAGGATCGCGCCCAACCCCCGGCACGACGGCCAAGGGCCCCCGCCCCCCGTCCCGGCTCATGACCGGGACGGGAACACGGGAAGCTGTCACATCCGGACGAGGCAGCGCCCCGCACGGCGTCTCCACCAAGCGAAGCCGCGCCCCGCCCGGCGTCACCGCCGGACGAAGCTCCGCCTCCCCCAACGTCACCGCAGAGCGACGCGGTGCCTCTCCCGGCGTTACTTGGCGAGCAGGGAGCGCAGGACGTACTGCATGATGCCGCCGTGCCGGTAGTAGTCGGCCTCGCCCGGCGTGTCGATGCGGACGACCGCGTCGAACTCGACGTCGCCGGCCTTGACGTGCACCGTCTGCGGGATGCCGCCCTTGTTGAGCTCCTCGACGCCGGTGATGTCGAACGTCTCCTCGCCGGTCAGCCCCAGCGAGGCGGCCGAGGCGCCCTCGGGGAACTGCAGCGGCAGCACGCCCATGCCGATGAGGTTGGAGCGGTGGATGCGCTCGTAGGACTCGGCGATGACGGCGCGCACGCCGAGCAGCGCGGTGCCCTTGGCCGCCCAGTCACGCGAGGAGCCGGAGCCGTACTCCTTGCCGGCCAGGACGACCAGCGGGGTGCCGGCGGCGGCGTAGTTGACGGAGGCGTCGTAGATGAACGACACGGGCCCGTCGGGCTGGGTGAAGTCGCGGGTGTAGCCGCCCTCGGTGCCCGGCGCGATCTGGTTGCGCAGACGGATGTTGGCGAACGTGCCGCGGATCATCACCTCGTGGTTGCCGCGCCGCGAGCCGTAGGAGTTGAAGTCCTTGACCTCGACGCCGTTGGCCTGGAGATACTGCGCGGCGGGCGTGCCGACCTTGATGGAGCCGGCCGGCGAGATGTGGTCGGTGGTGACGGAGTCGCCGACCTTGACCAGCACCCGGGCGCCGGGGATGTCGGTGACGGGCTGCGGCTTCTCCGGCATGCCGTCGAAGTAGGGGGCCTTGCGGACGTAGGTGGAGTCGGCGTCCCACTCGAACGTGTCACCGGTCGGGATGGGCAGCGAGCGCCAGTGGTCGTCGCCCTTGAAGACGTCGGCGTAGTCGCGCTCGAACATGTCGCGGCCGATGGAGGAGTTGACCACGGCGGCGATCTCCTCCGGCGCCGGCCAGATGTCGCGCAGGTAGACGGGCTCGCCGTCGCTGCCGATGCCGAGCGGCTCGGTGTCGAGGTCGAGGTCCATCGTGCCGGCCAGCGCGTACGCCACGACGAGCGGCGGCGAGGCCAGGTAGTTCATCTTGACGTCGGGGTTGATGCGGCCCTCGAAGTTGCGGTTGCCCGACAGCACGGCGGTGACGGCCAGGTCGTTGGCCTGGATGGCCTCGCTGATCTCGGGCAGCAGCGGCCCGGAGTTGCCGATGCAGGTGGTGCAGCCGTAGCCGACGAGGTTGAAGCCGATCTTGTCGAGGTAGGGCTGCAGGCCCGAGCGCTCGAAGTAGCCGGTGACGACCTGCGAGCCGGGCGCGAGCGACGTCTTGACCCAGGGCTTGCGGTTGAGGCCCTTGTCGACGGCGTTGCGGGCGAGCAGGGCCGCGCCGAGCATGACGTACGGGTTGGAGGTGTTGGTGCACGAGGTGATCGCGGCGATGGAGACGATGCCGTGGTCGATCTCGAACGTCGTGCCGTCGGCCAGGGTGACGGGCACCGGGTGGTGCGGCCGGGAGCCGCCGTTGGCGGTGGCGTTGGAGGCTGGCGAGTCGGAGGCCGGGAAGCTCTCCTCGACGGCCTCGTCCACGCCGTCGCTGACGTAGTTCTGGACGTCGTGGCGCCAGGTCTCCTTGGCCGCCGACAGCACGATGCGGTCCTGCGGGCGCTTGGGGCCGGCGATGGACGGCACGACGGTGGCCAGGTCGAGCTCGATGTACTCGGAGAAGACCGGCTCGGGCGCCGACGGGTCGAGCCAGAGGCCCTGGGCCTTGGCGTACGCCTCGACGAGCGCGATCTGCTCCTCGGAGCGGCCGGTCAGGCGCAGGTAGTCGACGGTCTGGCCGTCGATCGGGAAGATGGCGCAGGTGGAGCCGAACTCGGGGCTCATGTTGCCGATGGTGGCGCGGTCGGCCAGCGGCACCGAGGAGACGCCCTCGCCGTAGAACTCGACGAACTTGCCGACGACGCCGTGCTTGCGCAGGATCTCGGTGATCGTCAGCACGAGGTCGGTGGCGGTGGCGCCGGCCGGCAGCTTGCCGCTGAGCTTGAAGCCCACGACGCGCGGGATGAGCATGGAGATCGGCTGGCCGAGCATCGCGGCCTCGGCCTCGATGCCGCCGACGCCCCAGCCGAGCACGCCGATGCCGTTCTCCATCGTGGTGTGGGAGTCGGTGCCGACGCAGGTGTCGGGGTAGGCCTTGCCGTCGCGGGTCATGACGACGCGGGCGAGGTGCTCGATGTTGACCTGGTGGACGATGCCGGTGCCGGGCGGTACGACCTTGAACTCGTCGAAGGCGGTCTGGCCCCAGCGCAGGAACTGGTAGCGCTCGCGGTTGCGCTCGTACTCGCGCTCGACGTTGCGCTGGAAGGCGTCGGGGTGACCGAAGTAGTCGACGATCACCGAGTGGTCGATGACCATCTCGGCGGGCGCGAGCGGGTTGATGCGCGCGGGGTCGCCGCCGAGGTCGCGTACGGCCTCGCGCATGGTGGCCAGGTCGACCACGCAGGGCACGCCGGTGAAGTCCTGCATGATGACGCGCGCGGGCGTGAACTGGATCTCCACGCTCGGCGCCGCGTTCGGGTCCCACTCGCCCAGCGCACGGATGTGGTCGGCGGTGATGTTGGCGCCGTCCTCGGTGCGGAGGAGGTTCTCCAGCAGGATCTTCAGGCTGTACGGGAGACGTGCGGCGCCCTCGACGGCATCCAGCCGGAAGATCTCATACGACGCGTCACCGACGCGGAGCGTGTCACGGCTGCCGAAGCTGTTCGCGGACACGATGATTCGCCTCCTCCATAGACAGGTGTTCAGACAGAATCCTGCCGCACTGCGGAACCGGACGGCACCTTAGGTGTGCCTAACTCGCAGGCCGCGGCGGATGTCTCGATATCAAGATATCGACAGAGTATCTCGACATCAAGTTAAACGGGCGCCAGCCGCCAGAACAGCAGGCCGACGATGGCCACCGACAGGATCGGCGCAAGGATCTTCTGCTCGAACTTCCTGCCCGTCTTGATGCCGATCTTCCACGGCAGCACGAACTTCGCCCCCAGCGGCCAGAGCACCGGGCAGCCCCGCTCGGTCATGCAGTCGCCCACCACGTGGATGAAGCAGCCGACGCCGACCGCGAGACCGAGCCAGGCGTAGCCCACGTCGAGGGAGAGGAAGACCGCGAACAGGCCGGCGGTCATGCCGATGTTGATCATCGCCGAGCCGAGCTTGTTGCCCGGGATGCCGACGCCGATGGCCCGTAGCGAGAGCCCGATGAGCAGCACGACCATGATGTCGCGCCCGATCGGATACGTGCTGGCCAGCCAGTGCGCCCCGAACCCGAGCGCCACCGCGAACAGCAGCGAGTGGGTGGCCCCTCGATGGCCGCCGCCGATCCAGGAGACGAACTTGGCGAGCGCCCACGTGATCGGCCCGAATGTCTGCGCGATGGTCGCGCTGGGATGGTCGAGGTCGGGCAGCATGGCCGCGCCCGCGCAGATGATCGCGCCGGCGATGAGCTCGGCCGGGCTGAGCGCGGTGGCCATGATGCCGGTCTCGACGAACCGGGAGGACTCGTTCAGCAGCGGGAGTGCGGCGAGCGGCGGCGCCAGCCCCAGCCAGGCGATGGCCCCCGTCATCGCATGCGTGTGCCCCATCATGATCGGGACTGTACGGCAAAGAGCCCCTTTACGCGCTTGTCCATGCCGTGCGGGAAGAAGAGCGTGCCCAGATCGCGGCGGGCAAAGCCTCAGCAAAGCGCCCCGAACCGGTCGCGAGCCGCGTCCGTCTCCCTTCCCGGAGGTATCGGCATCTTCCCCAGGAGGCTGAGGACCCACTCGGAAGGCCCGCAAACGCAGACGAGGTCGTCTCCGCGGCGACAGCACCCCCCAGCCCTGCCGACGCGGAACGACCTCGTCTGCTGTGTTCAACGACGCCTCCCCGGATCCTGTTCCCGGCATTCCGCAACTTTTTCGTGATCTGGCTCACTCCTGTCTGTGACTTGTCACTCGACATGTTTCCGATATATCGTTGACGCATCGAGAGTGAATCACGATATAGGGGGACAACATGACGCACCACATCACCGCAGGCGGGCCCTGGCCCGGCGCGCACGACTACAAGCGCGCGGCCCGCGAGGCGTTCCAGGCCATGGCCGACGCCTTCGAGCAGTTCGGCGGCCGCAGGGGCGGCCCGCACCACGGCGGTCATCACCACGGCGGCCACCACGGCGGCCCGCACGAGCACCGCGGCAGGGGCCGCGGACCCGGCGGACCGTTCCCGTTCGACTTCGGGCGCGGCCCCTGGGGCCCCGGCCCGTGGGGCGGGCGCGGCGGCTGGGGCGGCCGCAGCCGCAAGGCCAAGCGCGGCGACGTGCGCGCCGCGATCCTCGCCCTGCTCGCCGAGGAGCCGCGCAACGGCTACCAGATCATCCAGGAGATCGCCGAGCGCAGCGAGGGCGGCTGGAAACCCAGCCCCGGCGCCGTCTACCCGGCGCTGCAGCAGCTCACCGACGAGGGCCTGGTGATCTCGGAGGAGAACGAGGGCCGCAAGACCTTCAAGCTCACCCAGGAGGGCCGCGACTACATCGAGGCGCACGCCGACGAGGTCCGCGCGCCGTGGGACGACATGCGTCCCGACATCGATGACAACACCGCCGATCTCTGGCATATCGCCCGACAGTCGGCATTCGCCATGATGCAGGTTCTTCAGACCGGAAACGACGCACAAATCCGCGAAGCGCGTAAGACTTTGGTGGAGACCCGGCGCAAGCTCTACCAGATCCTGGCCGACGGCGACCCGGGCGAGGAGTGAGACGATGGCCGTTGCCGCACCGGGCAGCCGGTACGGAGAGAGCGAGGACACCGCCATGGACCACCCCGATCTCCGCATCGGCGACGCCGAACGCGAGCAGACCATGGCCGCCCTGCGTGAGCACTTCGCGCAGGGCCGCCTCACCCACGAGGAGCTCGACGAGCGCCTCGACCGCACACTGGCCGCCAAGACCGCCCGTGACCTGGCCCAGGTGACGGCCGACCTGCCCGGTCCGCGCCCCGCCTACCAGGAGCCGCCGGCGGGCCCGTACGACATGGGCGACTGGCGCGCGGCCATGCACGCCCACAGGCAGCAGATGCAGGCCGTGCGGCACGCCCAGCGTGAGATGCGCCACCAGATGCGCCACCAGGGCTGGCACGGCCACATGCGCCGCCACCACCGCGGGCCCCACCCGCTGGTGCCGATCCTCACCGTGTTCCTGGTGCTCAGCCTGATCTTCGGCGGCTTCGGCATCTTCAAGGTGCTGTTCGTGATCTGGGCGGGCGCGCTGGTCTTCAGCCTGGTGCACCGGCGCTTCCACCACCGCCGCTGAGCGGGCCCGCCCGGCGCGTTTTGGGCCTTGACCGGCCCTGAGACGCACCTGATGATCTGGGCGGGCCGCACAGCGAAGGGGAAAGCCGCATGACCGAGCAGGGCACTCCCGACCGCCGCACGAACCCGTTCACCGCCGTTCCCGGCGCGGACGGCCTCGTCATGGACGTGCCGGCGTACCAGGCCGGGTTCGACCGCGACCACGAGGGGTGCACGGAGCCCATGTGGAAGCTGGAGCGGGCGCAGACCTTCTACGAGCCCGACGTGGCGAGCTGGCGGGCCATGATGGACGGCGAGTGGGAACGTTCCCTGGCCCTGCTCGCCCGCATCGCCGAGCCGCTGGCCGACTACTTCAGCCGCCGCCAGCCGGTCAGGCGGGTGCGGGTGGTCGAGCTGCCCGTGACGCCGTACCTGCAGTGGGAGCTGCACGTGCTGGCGGTGCGCGCCGCGGCGGGCTCGCCCTGCCGGGTGGTGCGGGCCGGCCGCGTGGCGGCCCTCGATCCGCTGCCGGAGCTGGTGATCTTCTCTCCGTCCCTGATGTACGAGGTGCTGTACGACGAGTACGGCGGGGGCAGGGGCGGCCGGCGGATCACCGACCCCGGCGTGGTCGGGCCCTGCCTGCGGGCCGTGCGGGAGCTGTTCGCGGCGGGCGAGGACGTGCGCGACTTCCACGAGCGGGAGATCGTGCCGCTGCCCCCGCCCGCCGTCACCGACGAGATGCGGGCCGCGCTGCCCGCCTACGCCCACCGGACGGAGGAGTTCCGCGTCTAATCGCCGGTGGGGCAGGACGCGAGTCCCGCGCAGGACACGAAGTGGCCGGGCGTGACCTCCAGCAGGCCGCCCGTGCCACCGCCCTCGTGGTAGGCGCACGTCTCGACCGGCACCGCGTCGTCCCACGCCTCGTGCAGCCGCGGCACGGCCGACAGCAGCTCCCGCGTGTACGGGTGCAGCGGCCCGCCGAACACGTCGTCGGTCGGCCCCATCTCGGCCACCCTGCCCTGGCGCAGCACCACGGTCCGCTCGGCCAGGTAGGTGCCGAGCGACAGGTCGTGCGTGATGTAGAGCACGCCGAGGCCCCTGGTCTTGAGCTCGGCCAGCAGGTTGAGCACGTCGATGCGGGTGGAGGCGTCGAGCATGCTGGTGATCTCGTCGGCGACCAGCAGCTTGATGTCGAGCAGCAGCGCGCGGGCGATGAGCAGCCGCTGCAGCTGCCCGCCGCTCAGCTGGTGGGGGTATCTCCCGAGCACCTGGCCGGGGTTGAGCCGCACGTCGCGCAGCGACGTCTCGACCCGCTCGCCCCACTCGGCGGCCGGCACGCCCGGATAGTACGCCTCCTTGATCATCGCGAACACCCGGTCCGCCTTGAACACCGGGTTGAACGAGCTGAACGGGTCCTGGAAGATGCCCTGGACGTGCCGGTAGTACTCCTTGCCCGCCCGCACCGGCAGCCCGTCGAAGGTGATGGAGCCGCTGGTGGCGGAGTTGAGGCCGAGGATCATCCGGCCGATCGTGCTCTTGCCGCTGCCGCTCTCCCCGATCAGGGAGACGACCTCGCCCGGCACGACGTCGAAGCTCACGCCCTTGACGGCCGCGACGCTCCTGCCGCCGAAGGCGCCGATCCGAAATTCCTTGGTGACCTCGCGCAGTGTCAGCATCAGGCCTTCCAGCAGGCTACGTGGTGGTCGGGGGCCAGCTCCGCCACCGGCGGGTCCTCGGCGCACTCCTCGCCCGCGATCGGGCAGCGGTCGCGGAAGCGGCAGCCGGTGGGCGGGTTCAGCAGCGACGGCGGAGCTCCGGCGATGCCCTCCAGCCTGCGGTCGGCGTAGCGCACGCCGACCTCGGGCAGGGAGTCGAGCAGCAGCCGCGTGTACGGGTGCCGCGGGGCCTTGACGATCACGTCGGCGGGGGCCTTCTCGGCGAGGCGGCCGGCGTACATGACCATGATCGTGTCGGCGAGGTGGTGGGTGAGCGCGAGGTCGTGCGTGACGAAGATCATGCTCTTGACGTAGCCGCTCTCCCTGAAGCCGAGCAGGGCGCGGGCCACGGCCTTCTGGGTGGAGACGTCGAGCGCGGAGGTGACCTCGTCGGCGATCAGCAGGGACGGGTCGAGCAGCGTCGAGATGACCATCACCATGCGCTGCTTCATGCCGCCCGACAGCTCGATCGGGTAGCGGTCGAGCACGTCGCGGGGCAGCCCGACCTGGTCCATGCGGCGTTCCAGCTCGGGCAGGTCGAGGGTGGCGCCGCGCGAGGCGAGCAGCTCGGCGACCATCCTGCGGATCTTGCGGGTGGGGTTGAGCGCGCTCATGGCGTACTGCGGGATGAGGGAGACCTCGTGGAAGCGGAACGCGTTCATGGCGCGGTCGTCGTCGATGGGCAGCTCCTGGCCGTCGAGCACGACCGTGCCGCCGACGCGGCGCATCCGGCCGTCCATGCGGATGAGCGACTTGCCCAGCGTGCTCTTGCCGCAGCCCGACTCGCCGACCAGGCCGAGTATCTCGCCGTCGCGCAGCTCGAAGGACATGCCGTCGAGGGCCCGCACGTCGCCCCTGAGCGTTCTGTAGTACACCTTCAGCTCGCTGACCTGCAGGCTCATGTCTCCCTCAGCTTCGGGTTGAAGACCTCGTCGAGGCCGACGTTGGCCACGTACAGGGCGCCGACGATGGCGGTGATGGCCGCTCCCGGCGGCACGAACCACCACCACATGCCGAGTTGCAGCGCGCTCCACTGGTGGGCGTTCTGCAGCATCAGGCCGAGTGAGACGCCCTCGGTGGGGCCGAGCCCGATGAAGTCGAGCGAGGAGCCGATCAGCACCGAGCCGCCGAACAGCAGGATGAACGTCATGAACAGGTAGGAGCTCATGTTCGGCGCGATCTCCCTGGCGATGATCCGCCAGGTGCCCGCGCCGCTCATCCTGGCCAGGTCCACGAACTCCCTGGTACGCAGCGAGAACGTCTGCGCCCTGATCGCCCGCGCCGCCCACGGCCACTGCGTCAGCCCGATGAACAGGCCCTGCACGGCCACGCTGCGGATGCCCAGGTAGGCGTTGATGATGAGCAGCACGGCGAGGGTGGGGATGACCAGCACGACGTTGGTCAGCATGTTGAGCACCTCGTCCACGATGCCGCCGCGGTAGCCGGCCACGAACCCGATGGCCATGCCGATGACCGCGGCGATGCCGCCGCCGATCACCCCCACCACGAAGGTGGCCCGCAGCCCGTGCACGAACTGCAGGAACACGTCCTGGCCGAAGGTGGTGGTGCCGAGCCAGTGCGCGCCGCCGGGCGGGCTCATCGGCTGCGGCCCGTAGTCGTTGGGGTTGCCGCTCACCAGCAGCGGCCCGAACAGGCCGAGCAGGAGCAGCACGACCACGATGCCGAAGCCGACCATGAGCTTGGCGTTGCGCACCGCGAAGTGCAGCGCCTCGCGCCGCACGCCGGCCGGCTCGTGCGGCGCGACGTCCTGGATCACGCTCATGCCTGGGCACCCGCCATTCCCGCCCTGGTCCGCGGGTCGACCACGACGTAGACGATGTCGATGATGAAGTTGGCGATCAGCACGCCGAGCACGATGAACAGGAACGTGCCCTGCAGCAGGAAGAAGTCCTTGTTCTGGATGGCCTTGAGAATGAGGCTGCCGAGGCCCGGATAGGCGAAGACGATCTCGGTGACCAGCGCGCCCGCCACCAGCACGCCCAGCTGCAGGGCCAGGCCGGTGATCTGGGGCAGCACCGCGTTGCGGAAGGCGTAGCGGCGGATGAGCCTGCTGGGGGCGCCGAGCGCCGACAGGTAGTTGGAGTAGTCCGACTCCAGCTCGTAGATGATCATGTTCCGCATGCCGATGGCCCAGCCGCCGAGCGCCACCAGGAACAGCGACAGGAACGGCAGCGCCCAGTGGTGCAGCAGGTCGAGCACGAACGTCCACGACCAGGTGGGCCGCAGCGAGAAGCTGTAGCCGCCGGCCACCGGGAACCAACCGAGCAGCACGCCGAACGCCCACGCCAGCAGCACGGCCAGCCACATGTACGGCATCGCGGTCAGCACGTACCCGACGGGGAGCACGGTGTTGTCGAGGAGCTTGCGGCGGGCGGCGTACGCGCCGAACTGGTTGCCCACCACCCAGCTGAGCAGCACGGAGGGGACGATCAGCGCCAGCGTGTACGGCACCGCCTGGGTGATCACGTCGGCGACCGGGGTCGGGAAGAGCCAGATGCTGACCCCGAAGTCCCCGCGCAGCAACGCGCCCCAGAAGTTGAGGTACTGCTGCCAGAGCGGCTGGTCGAGCCCGAACAGGCCGGTGTAGTACGCCCGCATGGCCTCGACGGCCTCGGGCTTGGTGACGTTGGCCCGCGCGACCATGCTGGCGACCGGGTCGCCCGGCATGAAGCGCGGGATCATCCAGTTGACCGTGACGGCGACGAAGAAGGTCAGTCCGTAGATGAGCAGTTTCCTGCTGAAGTAACGACGCACAGGTTTGTGTCTCCAGAGCGGCCCCTCCGCCTCCCGGGGAGGTGCGGAGGCGGAGGAGCGGGGGCGTTCGTCCGGTCAGGTGGTCACGAGCCCGCGGGCTGGAGCTGGGTGAGCGTCTCGAAGCCGCCGAGCTCGAGCCAGTTGCGCCACATCACGGCGCCCGTCTTGGGCGCGCTGCCCTGCGACGACGGCCAGTTCTTCCACACGCTGGTGCTGGACTGCGCCCACAGGCCGTTGTACCAGAGCGGGATGACCGGCATGTCGGTCAGATGGATCTCCTGAAGCTGGGAGGTGATCTTCTGCATGCCGGCGACGTCGTCGGTCTTGACCTGGTCGAGCTGCTGGACGAGGTCCCAGGCCTTCTTGTTCTCGTAGCGGGCGAAGTTGACGGTGTTCTGCTGCTTCTGGACCGGCAGCTGGAACAGGTACTCGTAGTAGGTGTAGGGGCTGTTGGACAGCTGCCGCTCGTTGTTGATCAGCAGGTCGAAGTCGCCCTTGGCGCGCTGCTCGACCAGCGCGTTGAAGTCGGGGAACTCCGGCGTGATCTGGATGCCCGCGCTCTTGGCGCTGGCGGCGATCGACCTGGCCGCCTCCATCCAGTCCGTCCAGCCGGACGGCACGATGATGGTCAGGCTGATCTTGGAGCCGTCCTTGTTCTCGACGTACCCGTCGCCGTCGCCGTCCTTGTAGCCGGCGTCGGCGAGCATCTGCTTGGCCTTGCCCGCGTCGAAGGTGAAGCCCGACTTCGCCACCACGTCCTTGTCGACGAACGCGTCCCACTGCGGCAGCAGGCCGGTGGGGCTGGCGGCCTTGACGAGGTCGCCGTAGACGCCCTCGACGATCTTCTTGACGTCGACGGAGGTGGCCAGCGCCTTGCGGAAGGCGGGGTCGTCCATCGGCTTCTTGGTGGTGTTGGGCACCAGCCACGCGGTGTTGGCCGACAGCATGTACGGCGGCTCGTTGTAGTACGTGGTCAGCCCGAAGTTGCCCTTGACCAGGTTCGCCACGCCGGGCAGGAAGTTGTTGCTGAGGTCGAGCCCCTGCTGCAGCAGCATGCCCATCGCGACCTCGTTGCTGGGGGTGGCGATGTCCACGATGTAGCGCGGCTTGGGATCCATGTTGAGCACCGACTTGCCCCACCAGTCGTCGCGCCGCTGCAGCACCACGCGGTCCTGGTCCCTGCTCATGAACGTGTACGCGCCCGTGCCCACCGGGTTCTCGTTGACCCCGTCGAGGACCTCCTCCTCGGAGCGGTCCTTCCACAGGTGCTCGGGGACCATGGACCGGCTGTAGAGCATGTAGTCCCACTGCTGGTAGTTGGCCTTGGAGAAGGTGAACTTCACGGTCTGGTCGTCCACCGCCTCGGCCGACTTCAGCCAGTCCCACAGCTGGTGGTAGGGGATGGTCTCCATCTTGCCGAGCTCGAAGGAGAAGACGACGTCCTTGGCGGTGAACGGCTGCCCGTCGGACCACTTGATCCCTTGCCTGAGCTTGAGCTCGTAGGTGGTGTCGTCGGTCCACGAGCCGCTCTCGGCCAGCCAGGGGGTGAGCTTGGCGGCGTTGGTGTCGTAGTGGAAGAGGGTCTCGTAGACCAGGCCCTTGGTGCCGACCGCGGAGTCCCACTCCCTGATCGGGTTGTAGTTGCCCGGAGGCCCCCACTGCGTGCCCGTGGTGTACAGGGTCTCGTTGCGCGGAAGCTGGTCGGGGTTGGCGCTGGCCGCCGCGCCCTGGCTCTGCGGCGCGGAGGCCGAGGGGGCGGGCGTGCCTCCGCCTCCGGTGCAGGCCGCGGCGAGCAGACCCGCGGCTAGAAGCGGGATCATCATCCGAGCCCGGTTACGCATCGTCTCTCTCCTTACTCCGCGCGGCGGCGCGGAGGTACGCACGTCCTGTCAGAGACCCCGAGTCGCCCGTCAGGAGACGCTGTCTGGGAGCGCTCCCAAAGCGGGTGCGAATATCGCCCCCGTCCAGGAGCCCGGGAGCGATGCACTCTTCAGTAGAAGCGGCCCCGCAAAGGGGCTGCTGAACCGGATAAGTACCGCGAACGTAAATTCCGCGTGTCCGTGCCGTCAAGAGGCGTGACGGTTTCGAGATGTGGGCGTGGAAACGCTTTCACAGCCGGGGATGCCGTCTCATCAGGCTGGATGCGGCCCCTCAGGTTGACCGGTTCAATCGTGCCGACCGGCGGCAGGCCGGCTCCTGCTCGTACGAGGCGGGCGGCGACTCCGCCTGCGTGACCTGCTAGAGCCAGCCCATGCGCTGGGCCGTACGGATGGCCTCCAGCCGGTTCTGGGCGTTGAGCTTCGTCATCGCGCTGGACAGGTAGTTGCGCACGGTGCCCTCGGTCAGGTGCAGCTCGGCGGCGATGCGCGCGATCGTGGCGCCGTCGCCCGCCAGCCGCAGCGCGTCGCGCTCCCGCTCGGTCAGCGGGCTGTCGCCCGCGGCCATCGCGGCGGCGGCCAGCTCGGCGTCGAGGTAGCGGCCGCCCGACTGCACCTTGCGGATGGCCATCGCGAGCTCCTCGGCCGAGGCGTCCTTGCCGAGGAAGCCGCTCACCCCGGCGGCCATCGCCCTGCGCAGGTAGCCGGGGCGGCCCAGGCTGGTCAGGATGACGATCTTGCACTGGGAGCTGATCCGCTCGGCGGCGCTCAGGCCGTCCATGCCGGGCATCTCGATGTCGAGCACCGCCACGTCGGGGCGGTGCTCGGCGACCGCCGCCACCACCTCGTCGCCCCTGCCGACCTGCGCCACCACCTCGATGCCCTCCTCCAGGTCGAGCAGGGCCGCGATGGCGCCGCGGATCAGGTGCTCGTCGTCGGCGAGCAGCACGCGCGTGGTCATGCCGGCACCGCCGCCCGCAGCAGGTAGCGGCCGCCCTCGCCGGGCGCGGCCTCCAGGGTGCCGCCCACCGCGCGCAGCCGCTGCGCGAGCCCGGCCAGGCCGTTGGGCGCGTGCTCGCCCGCCGGTCCCGTCACGCCGTCGTTGGACATCTCCAGCACCCCGTCTTCTATCGTGATCGTGCAACGTTCGGCCTTGCTGTGCTTGAGCACGTTCGTCGCGCCCTCGCGCACGACGGTGGCCAGCAGCGTCCTGGCCTCGGGCGTCAGCGCCTCGGTCTCCGCTCGCACGGTGCAGCGCACGTCGGCCGCCTCCAGCACCGCGCGCACGCTGGCCAGCACCTCGTCCAGGTCGACGGCCCGGTAGTTCTGCACGACCGTACGCACCTCGCGCAGCGACCGCCTGGCCAGGTCGCGCACCGCGAACATCTCGGCCGCCGCGGCCTCCTCGTCCTCGCGCAGTGTCCGCTCGGCGTGCTCGGTCATGGTGGCCACGTCGGTGAGGCTCTGGCCGAGCAGGTCGTTGAGGTCGCGGGCGAAGCGCAGCCGCTCCTCGGAGACCGCCAGCCTGGCCATCGCCTCCTGCCCCTCGTACGCCTCCTGGGTCAGCCGCCACAGCCACAGGTTCGCCCAGACCGCGCCCACCGAGATCACCGTGAAGACGACCTGGACCACCGACAGCAGCGGCACGATCATGTCGGTGGCCAGCCAGGCCCACACGGCACCCAGCACCAGCGACACCCCGGCCAGGACGAGCACCATGCGTCTGCTGATGAACGGCGTCATCAACGCCAGCCATGTGGGGATCGCCCAGATCTGCCCGAAACCCAGCAGCATGCCCACCGCGATCACCCCGGTCACGACCAGGATGACGGTGGGCCGGGGCCGGCCCGTGACGGCGATCCTGAACGGCCGCGTGCTGAGCACGTTGAACACCAGCAGCGCCGCCGAGCCGAGCGCGATCGGCGGCCACTCCGCCCCCGCCTGCCACATCAGGTAGAAGGCGTAGTAGCCGAAGAAGGGGAAGAGCAGGATGAGGTCGGTGCAGTAGACGATCAGCCAGCGGACCTTGGTCAGCCGGTCGGCGCTGCGGACGCGGTCGATGAGGTTCACGCCGGCACCGCCGCCCGCAGCAGGAACTCGCCGCTCGCCGTGGGCTGGGCGGAGAACGAGCCGCCCGCCGCCACCAGCCGCTCCGACAGGCCGCGCAGGCCGCTGCCCGCTTCGGCGGGCACCTGCGCGACCCCGTCGTTGACCATCTCCAGCACGCCCGCGTCGATCCTGATCGCGCAGCGGGTGGCGGTGCTGTGCTTGAGGATGTTCGTGCCGCCCTCCCGGACGGCCCAGGCCAGCAGCGTGCGCGCGGACGGCGACAGGTCGTCGGTCCTGGCCTCGATGACGCAGGCGGTGCCGGCGGCCTCCAGCGCCGCGCGCACCCCGGCCAGCTCCTCGTCCAGGTCAAGTGCCTGGTAGCCGTGCACCGCCTGCTGCACCTCGAACAGCGACTCGCCGGCCAGCGTGCGTACCTCGGCCATCTCGTTCGCGGCCCTGGCGGCGTCCTTGGTGGCGAGCTTGGCTGCCAGCTCGCTCTTCAGCGTGATGACGGACAGGCTGTGGCCGAGCAGGTCGTGCAGGTCGCGGGCGAAGCGCAGCCGCTCCTCCGCCACCGCGAGCCTGGCCCTGGCCTCCCTGCCGCGGTTGGCGTCCCTGATCACCCACCACAGCCACCGCCACACCAGCATGGCCGCGATCTCCGCCGCGCCGCTGCTCGACATGGCGAGCAGCACGACGGGCAAGGACCTGTCGGTGAACTCGACCACGTACGCGGCGCCCAGCACGATCACCGCCAGCGACAGCCACAGCAGGGTGCGCGGGCGGAAGTAGAGCGAGGCCAGCGACAGCCAGATCGTCGCGGTGTCGAGCCACACGTTGCCGATAGCGCCGCCATGGGGCATCAGCAGGAACACCACGACGGCCAGCACCCCGGCCGCCCACAGCTTGCGCGTAGGGGGGCGCCGCTCCTCGTAGCCGTCGCGCATGACGAAGGGGAGCAGCCCGAAGTACGGGACCATCAGCACCAGGGCCGCCACCGCGTTGCCGGTCGGGATCTCGCCCTGCGCCATGGCGGCCATCGTGTAGGCCGCGAAGATGAGGCCCACCAGCACGATGGTGCCGTCCATCCAGTGCAGCAGGATCTTCTTGGCGGTCTCGGGACGCGCACCCATGACGCCCCTCCCCTGCTGACCGAAATCGTCCCGGGAACCTCCCAGGTCAGCGAAATCTTATCTATTGGCCGGGGTATGCCAAAGAATGCGCGAGACGTCCGGCTGTGGGGCGGCGCCGCGCAGCGACAGCCAGGCCAGGCGGTGGCGGGTGGCGTAGGCGGTCAGCCTGCGGGCGTCGCCGGCGCTGAGGTCCCCCGTGCTCGCCTGGACGGGGGTGAGCGCCAGGTGCGGCCACACCTCGTCCTCGATCCTCAGGTCGTGGGCCTCGGCGAGCTGCTCGGCCGCCTTGCGCACGCCCGCCGCCATCAGGCCGAGCCTGGCGCCCTCCGAAGTGCCCGCTGAAGTGCCCGCTGTAGTGCCCGCGGGGGTGCCCGCCGGGGTGCTCGCTGGAGTGCGGGGCTCGACGGGGGCCAGCAGGTTGACGGTACTCACCTCCGCGCCCGCCCTGCGGGTGGTCCGCAGCATGGCCACGTCGTCGGCCGACAGGCCGCCGGGGCCGAGCGGCAGCGTGAAGCTGACCCGCAGCGGGCGCTCGCGCTGCACGGCCTCGATGGCGTGAGCCCGGCGCAGCACGGCGGCGCGGTCGGCGCTGTCGCGGATCTCGAAGTCGGCGGACGTGGCGTCGAGCGTCCCCACGACGCGGCGGTACGCGGCGGTCAGCGCGCCCGGCCTCGTGCAGGCGACGGCCAGCTCCCGCCCGCGCGGCCCGCCGAAGACAGGCACCGCACCGCCCCCGAGCACCCGCAACCTCCCGACCCGCTCCACCACCTCGCCGTCGCTTACTTGCGACCCGCCGTTCCGGCCGGCCACTCCGCCATCGCTCCCCTGCGACCTTCCGCCTGAACCGGCCACCCCGCCGTCAAGGGTGCGGGTCCGGCCCGTTTTGCCTGCCCAGGTGGGGGTGCAGCCGTCGCCGGCGGCCACCAGGTGGCCGAGTGCGTAGTGGCGCAGGCCGGTGCGGCGGGCGTGGGCCGCGAGGTCGAGCGGGGGCTCGCGGGTGGCGTCGGTGAACGCCACGAACCCGCTGGGCGGCTCCTGGAGCGGCTGCTCGACCTGCGTGGCGACCGGTCGCGCGGCCGGCGGGCGTTCGGGCCGCGGGGCGGCGCCCGCGGGGAGCATGCGGATCGCCGCGGCGGTGCCGGCGGCCAGGGCGAGCGCCCCGAGAACGGCGAGCGGGCGCGGGAGCGTGCCCGGCTCCCTCCTGTGCCGAGACATGGGCAACCCCGTGTGGTCGGTCGGCTACGATTCGTCGCTGCGGCTGAACGCTAGCAAGCACCTGCGGCGTGGCGCGGCCCTTTTCCGGTTCACGTCCGTTGTGTGCGGATAATGTGGTCATGAAGCTGCGGATCTTCACCGAGCCCCAGCAGGGCGCCACCTATGACGACCTGCTCTCCGTTGCCCAGGCCTCCGAGCGGCTGGGCTTCGATGCGTTCTTCCGGTCCGACCATTACCAGCGCATCGGCGCCGGCGACCCAGGTCCCGGCTCCACCGACGCCTGGATCACCCTTGCCGGCCTTGCCAGAGAGACGTCCACGATCCGGCTGGGCACGCTGGTGTCGCCGGCCACGTTCCGGTTGCCTGGGCCGCTGGCCATCAGCGTGGCGCAGGTCGACCAGATGAGCGGCGGCCGGGTCGAGCTCGGCTTCGGCACCGGCTGGTACGACACCGAGCACTCGGCGTACGGCATTCCCTTCCCGCCCGTCAAGGAGCGCTTCGCCCGCTTCGAGGAGCAGCTGGAGATCGTCACCGGCCTCTGGACGGCGGAGAAGACGTATTCCTTCGAGGGCAGCTACTACCGGCTGGCCGACTCGCCGGCGCTGCCCAAGCCGGCCCAGCGCCCGCGCCCGCCGGTGATCATCGGCGGCACCGGGCCGAAGCGCACGCCGCGGCTGGTGGCCACGTACGCCGACGAGTTCAACGTGCCGTTCCGCCGCCCCGCCGAGACCGGGGAGGCGTTCGACCGGGTGCGTCAGGCGTGCGAGGCGGCCGGGCGCGGCGTGATCCTGTCGGCCGCGCAGACCACCGTCGTCGGCGCCGACCGGGCCGAGGTCGAGCGGCGCTGCGCGGCCATCGGCGAGGACCCCGACGCGCTGCGCGAGAGCGGCCTCGCGGGCACGCCTGCCGAGGTGCTGGAGAAGATCGGCACGTTCGCCGAACTGGGGGCCGAGCGGCTCTACCTGCAGATCCTCGACCTGCAGGACCTGGAGCACCTGGAGCTCATCGCCGCCGAGGTGCTGCCGCACCTGCCGTAGCCGGTCACCGGCCGTTCGTATCCCGCGCTGGTGGCGCGTGGCCGGGCTGTTGTGCGGGCGCCGGGCGTGGGCTGGATGTGAGCGATCTGCTTGTCCCGCGCCCGGCGCCGCTCCCAGAACGCTGCCCTTTTCCGCACCCCCTACGCCCTCGCACGCCCTTCTGGGCCGGATGTTCCGAATACGTGAGTGATCAGCGGGTAGCTGCCCACCATTCTTGGGGGAAGGACCTGCATGGCTACTCAATACACCCATCATGAGCATTTGGGTCACGTGGTCTTCATCACCGCGGCCGCGGCCATCGGTGGGTTCCTCTTCGGGTACGACAGTTCCGTCATCAACGGCGCCGTGGTCGGCATCCAGCGTCACTTCCAGGTGGGCCCGGTCGAGATCGGTTTCGTGGTGGCCATCGCGCTGCTGGGCTCGGCGTTGGGCGCGTGGGCGGGCGGCGGGCTCGCCGACCGGTGGGGACGTACGCGGTCGATGCAGGTCGCGGCGCTGCTGTTCGCGGTCAGCTCGGTCGGGCAGATGCTGCCGTTCTCGGTCTGGGATCTGGCGTTCTGGCGGGTGGTGGCGGGGTTCGCGATCGGCATGGCGTCGGTGCTCGGGCCCGCGTACATCGCCGAGGTGGCCCCGCCCGCCTACCGGGGGCGGCTGGGCTCGTTCCAGCAGCTGGCCATCGTGCTCGGCATCGCGGTCTCGCAGCTCGTCAACTACGTGTTCGCGCGGGTGGCGGACGGCGACGTGAACAACCACATCTGGGTGCTGCAGGCGTGGCAGTGGATGCTGGGCGCCTGCGTGGTGCCGGCGCTGTTGTTCCTGCTGTTCGCCTCGAACATCCCCGAGTCGCCGCGCTATCTCGTCATGTCGGGACGGACGAGCCGGGCCCGTCAGGTGCTGGCCGAGATCGAGAGCGACGACACCGACCTCGACGAGCGCATCGCGGAGATCCAGCACGTGCTGCGCAC
This sequence comes from Nonomuraea sp. NPDC049421, assembly GCF_040677005.1. Lineage (NCBI taxonomy): Bacteria > Bacillati > Actinomycetota > Actinomycetes > Streptosporangiales > Streptosporangiaceae > Nonomuraea > Nonomuraea sp. NPDC049421. Next base: position 152,437 of record NZ_JBFAQA010000015.1, on the reverse strand, counting down.
CGAGCGGGTGCCGGGGCTGAAGGACCTGCGCGGCAAGGCGCTGGGCCTGCTGCCGATCGTCTGGATCGGCATCGCGCTCTCCGCCTTCCAGCAGCTGGTCGGCATCAACGTGATCTTCTACTACTCGTCGGTGCTGTGGCAGTCGGTCGGCGTCAACCAGAGCGACTCCCTGCTGATCAGCTTCTCCAGCTCGATCATCAACATCATCGGCACCTTCATCGCGATCGCGCTCGTGGACCGCATCGGGCGCAAGCCCCTGCTGCTGATCGGCTCGGCCGGCATGGCGATCTCGCTGGCCACCGCGGCCTGGGCGTTCAGCTTCGCGCAGGGCCAGGGCGAGTCGGTCTCCCTGCCCGACCCGCAGGGCACGATCGCGCTCATCGCGGCGAACGTGTTCGTGCTGTTCTTCGCACTGTCGTGGGGTGTCGTGGTGTGGGTGCTGCTCGGCGAGATGTTCCCCAACCGCATCAGGGCGGCCGCCCTGGGCGTCGCCGCCGCGGCCCAGTGGATCGCCAACTGGGCGATCACCGTGTCGTTCCCCGCGCTGGCCGAGTGGAACCTGCCGCTGACGTACGCCGCGTACGCGCTGTTCGCCGTGCTGTCGTTCCTGTTCGTCGGCAAGTGGGTCAAGGAGACCAAGGGCCGCAAGCTCGAAGAGATGGGCTGAGTGCCCGGTGTGTCGTGGCGGGGACGGGTAGAGGCGCGGCCTCCCCTTCCCCGCCACGAGCGCCCTCCTGGCGGAAGCCCGATATGGCCGGCGGGATCAGCGGGCGGCGAAGTCCTGGGTCCAGTAGATCTGGCCCCTGGAGTTCTTGGCCGCGCCGACTCCGATGAGCGTGTACTTGCAGTTCATGATGTTGGTGCGGTGGCCGGCGCTGTTCATCCAGGACCTCATCACCTCGGCGGGCGTGCGCTGGCCCATGGCGATGTTCTCGGCCCAGGCGTTGCCGCCGGTGAAGCCGGCCGCCTTGATGCGGTCCATGAACGAGCGGCCGTCCTTCGAGTCGTGGTCGAAGTAGTTCTTCGCGGCCATGTCGGCGGAGTGGCCATACGCGGCGGTGTGCAGCTGCGCGTTGTGCTGGAGCGGCTTGCAGCCGCCCTTGGCCCGCTCGGCGTTGACCAGCCTGACGACCTCGTTCTCCTCGGTGCTGCCGACTCCGCCGCCGTTGGCGGGCGGCGGCGTGCTGGGCGCGGCGGTCGGGTTGCCGGGCTTGGGGGTCGGCGTGCCGGTCGCCGGCGGCGAGGGGACGGGCGTCGGCGTACCGCTACCGGGGGTGCAGGTGAGCTTGACCGGCCTGGACTTCGCGGTGTGCCCGCGGTAGTCGGTGGCGACGGCGTAGTACGTGCCCGGCTTGCAGGCCAGGGCGAGCGTGAGGCGGCCCTTCCTGGTGGCCCCGCTCTTGACGACCGGGTCGGCACCGGGGACGGCCCGCTTGATGCGGATGCGCATGAGCGCGTCCGTGAAGCAGCCGCGTCGGACGGCCGAGGACTGGATCTTCAGTGCGTCGCTGACGCGCGGCTTGGCCACGCTCACGCGGCACCGAGCCGCCTCCCGGGCTGCCGCAGTAGCCGCCTCCGTAGCCGCGGAAGCCTGTGCCGCGCTGAGTGGCGTGGCGATCGCTGCCAGGCTGACGGCGGCGGCGAGTACCCCAAGGGGTCTACGCATAGGGGGTTTCCTCCAGTTGCGGTAGACGCTGGATGGCAACGCATTCTGGCGGGACCGATACCGATTTGTCATCCGATTGGAGACATTTGGGACCCTCAGCTGTAAACCAAAGTGATCCCTGAGGCGTCTGTGCAGGCCAGCGCGGTCGTACCGAAACCCCTATGAGCACGCGAGAACCGGCCTCCGCGTCAGAGCGCGCGGAGGCCGGTCATCCGGGCGAGTGAGATTCCCGCCACATCACAGCAGCAGGTTGATGACGATCGTCAGCAGGATCGACAGCAGCACGGACACGACGATCATCGCCAGGCAGCCCATCCAGCCGCCCAGCGGTCGCACGTCCCAGTTCCCGAACCTCATGCCGGGGGCACCTCCCCCCTCAGCGCGGGTTCAGCTGTTCATGACGGAGATTTGCCCTCGCGCACCAGCAGCGCCACGCACTCCACGTGGTGGGTCATCGGGAAGGCGTCGAAAGCGCGCAGGTCGGCGAGGGGGTAGCCGTGGTCGCGGAACCAGGCGAGGTCGCGGGCGAGCGTGGCGGGGTCGCAGGAGACGTAGACGATGCGCAGGGGCTCGAGCGCGCTGACCCGGTCGACCACCTCGCGGCCGAGCCCGGCGCGCGGCGGGTCCACCACCACGATGTCGGCCCGCTCGATCTGGAAGCGGTCGAGCGCCTCCTCCACCCGGCCGCGCTCGACCCGCGCCTGCGGCAGGTCGCGCAGGTTGGCGCGGGCGTCGCGGACGGCGGCCGCCTCGGACTCCAGCCCGAACACCGCGCCCTCGGGGCCCACCGCCTCGGCCAGCCCGGCCGCGAACAGCCCGACCCCGCAGTAGAGGTCGAGCGCCCACTCCCCCGGCTCGGGCGCGGCGTAGGCGAGCACCGCGTCGAGCAGCGTCTCGGCCGCCCCCGGGTGCACCTGCCAGAAGCCGCTGCCCGCCACCCGGAACTCGCGGTCGCCCACCTGCTCGTGCAGCACCCCCGAGCCGCGGCGCGGCACCGTGCGGCCCTTGCCCTGGTCGAGCAGGATCGAGGCGGGCGCGTCGAGCTCGGGCACGGGCACGCTGCGCCGCGGCCTGGGCGCGACCACGACGGCCCGCTCACCGTCTGAGGAGGCGATGACCTCGACCACGGCGGCGCCCGGCCACTCGTGGTCCTGCGCGCCCACGGCCTCCACCTCGGGGTGGGCGATCAGGCAGGCGTCGACGACCTGGATGTCGTGGGAACGGTGCTTGCGGAAGCCCAGCTCGCCCGCCGGAGTGGCGGCGAACTGCACCCGCGTGCGCCACCCCAGGCCGTCTTTGGCGCCCGGCACCTCCTCGACGACGACCTCGCGCTCGATGCCCGCCAGCCGGCGCAGCTGCTCGGCCACCACCTGGGCCTTGAGCCGCCGCTGCGCCTCCAGGGTGGCGTGCTGCCAGTCGCAGCCGCCGCACCTGCCAGGACCGGCGTAGGGGCAGGGCGGCACGACCCGGTCGGGCGAGGCGTCGAGGATCTCGACGGCGTCGGCCCGCAGGAACCTGGCCGTCTCCTCGGTGACGGCGGCGATCACCCGCTCGCCCGGCAGCGCGTGGCGTACGAACACGACGCGCCCTTCGTGGCGCGCCACACACCAGCCGCCGTGCGCGACCGGACCTACCGTCAGCTCGAGAGTTGCCTGTTCCACAGGGAACAGCCTATGCCCAGGCCCGGAGGGCTCCCGTCCCGCTCGGTCGCCTACTGTAGATGGTCATGGACAGAGTGGTACGGCGGAGGCTCGGCTTCGGCGGCACTCTGCTGGCCACGCTGTTCGCGTGCGCCTCGCTGACCCCGTCACTGCTGCCCCGCCCGTGGCTCTACCAGGGCGTGATGGGCGCGGTCACCGGCATACTCGGCTACGCCGTGGGCGCCTCGCTGGGCGCGCTCGGCCGCTCGGTGATCCGCTACCGCTTTTCCGAGCGGGCGCGGCGGATCAGCTGGCGGGTCATGCTGGGCGGCTGCGCCGCGCTGGCGGCCGTGGCCCTCTGGTACAGCTACGACTGGCAGCGCGACCTGCGGGCGCTCATGGGCATGGACACCCGCATCACCTGGTTCCCGCCGGTGATCCTGGCCGTCGCGGTCGCGCTGTTCTGCCTGTGCCTGCTGCTGGCCCGGCTGATCCGCCTGGCCGGGCGCAGGCTCAACGCCTGGCTCGACCGCTACGTCCCCGCCTACGTGGGCCACGTGGTGGGCGCGTCCGTCATCGCGCTCGTGGTCACGGTGTTCGCCAACGACGTGCTGTTCAACGGGTTCGTGGCGCGCATCAGCGACATCTCCTCCGTCGCCAACGAGGGCACCCATCCCGGCGTGCGCAGGCCCGCCTCGGCGTACGTGTCGGGCGGCCCAGGCTCGCTCGTCTCCTGGGAGTCGCTGGGCCGCGAGGGGCGCCGCTTCACCGCCACGGCCACCACGCCGGCCCGGCTGACCGCCTTCTCCGGCCGGCCCGCCGTCCAGCCCATCAGGGTGTACGTCGGCCTCGACGGCGCCTCGTCACCGCGGCAGCAGGCCGCCCTCGCGGTACGCGAGCTGGAGCGGACCGGCGCGTTCGACCGCCGGGTGCTGGCCGTGCTGGGCACCACCGGCACCGGGTGGGTCGATCCGCACATCGCCGACGCGCTGGAGTACATGTACGACGGGCGGTCCGCGCTGGTCGCGATGCAGTACTCGTACCTGCCGAGCTGGGTGTCGTTCATGGTCGACAGGGACAAGGCGGCGGCCGCGGGGCGGGCGCTGTTCGACGCCGTACGCGAGCGGTGGGCGCGGCTGCCCGCCGCGAAGCGGCCGAAGCTGGTGCTGTCGGGCGAGAGCCTGGGGTCGTACCAGATGGAGGAGAGCGTCCGCGACCTCGACGAGCTGGCCGCGAAGGCGGACGGCGCGATGTTCGTGGGCCCGCCCAACGCCAACCCCATCTGGCGGCGTCTGACCACCGGCCGCGAGCGCGGCAGCCCCGTGTGGCGGCCGGTCTACGACGACGGTGAGACGGCCAGGTTCGCCCAGGAGCCCGGCGACCTGTCCGAGCCTCCGGCCCCGTGGCCCCACCCGCGCGTGGTCTACCTGCAGAACACCACCGATCCCGTCGTGTGGTGGTCGCCTGAGCTGATCTACGACCGGCCCGCCTGGCTGGAGGGCGAGCGGGGACCTGGCGTCAATCCGGAGATGAACTGGTTCCCGCTGGTGACGTTCTGGCAGGTGCTGGTGGACATGACGGCCGCGCTGGACGTGCCGGCCGGTCACGGCCACCGCTACGGCGCGAACATCGCGGACGGGTGGGCCGCCGTCGCGCCGCCGCCCGGCTGGGACGCCGGCGACACGCTGCGGCTGCGGGCGCTGCTCAACTAGCGGGGCCCCTCTCCTGCCGATCGGCCGTCCCGTGCCAGGGACGGCGCACCGCGCCCGGCGCGAACGGCTCCGGCCTGCCGATGAGCCGGTCGGAGGAGTGCAGCTGCCAGGGCACGCTGGTCACCATGACGCCGGGCTTGAACAGCAGGCGGGCCTTCAGCCGCAGCGCGCTCTGGTTGTGCAGCAGGTGCTCCCACCAGCGGCCGACGACGTACTCGGGGATGAAGACCGTCACCACGTCGCGGGGCGAGCGGCGGCGCAGCGTCTTGACGTAGTCGAGGACGGGCTGGGTGATCTCGCGGTACGGCGAGTCGAGCATCTTCAGCGGCACCGGGATGCCCCGCCGCTCCCACTCCTCCTGCAGCTTGCGGGCCTCCTCGCCCTCGACGCCGACCGTGACGGCCTCCAGCGTGGAGGGGCGGGTGGCGCGGGCGTACGCGATGGCGCGCATCGTCGGCTTGTGGATCTTGGAGACGAGCACGATCGAGTGGTTGCGCGCGGGCAGCATGGACGGCTCGTAGTCCTCGGTCAGCTCCAGCTCGGCGGCGACCTTGTCGTAGTGGCGCCTGATGCCCTTCATCATGAGGAAGAGCACCGGCATCGCGATCACCACGATCCAGGCCCCGACCAGGAACTTCGTCAGCAGCACGACGATCAGCACCAGCCCGGTCATCACCGCGCCGACGAAGTTGATCACGCGGCTGCGGTGCATCTGGTGGCGGACCCGCAGGTCGGTCTCGGTCTTCAGGTGGCGGGTCCAGTGGATGACCATGCCGGTCTGGCTGAGCGTGAACGAGACGAAGACGCCGACGATGTAGAGGTTCAGCAGCCGGCTGACGTCGGCCTGGAACCCCCACAGCAGCAGGCAGGCGCCCAGCGCCAGGATGATGATGCCGTTGGAGAAGGCCAGCCGGTCGCCGCGGGTGTGCAGCTGGCGCGGCAGGTAGCGGTCCTGGGCGAGGATCGAGCCGAGCACGGGGAAGCCGTTGAACGCCGTGTTGGCCGCGAGGAACAGGATCAGCGCCGTCACCGCCGAGATCACCACGAACGGCACCGACCCGCCGCCGAACACCGCGTCGGCCACCTGGGAGATGATCGGCTGCTGGTAGTAGCCGGGGCCGACCGGGGTGCCGTCGGGCTTGAGCAGGTCTTCCGCCACGACCGACGGCTCGGCCACCTTGACCCCCGAGGCCAGGCCGAGCGCGATGATGCCGCCGAACATGGTGATCGCGACCAGGCCCATCAGCAGCAGCGTGGTGGCCGCGTTCTTGCTCTTGGGCTTGCGGAAGGCGGGCACGCCGTTGCTGATCGCCTCGACTCCGGTCAGCGCCGCGCAGCCGGTGGAGAAGGCGCGCAGCACGAGGAACGCGGCGGCGAAGGCGGTGAGGTTCGTCTGCTCCGGCTGGATCGTGAAGTGCGCGCTCGGAGCCTGGAGGTGCTCGTGCAGCAGCAGCGTACGGAACCCGCCCCACACGATCAGGCCCAGGACAGCGATCATGAACGCGTACGTGGGGATGGCGAAGGCGGCGCCCGACTCGCGGATGCCGCGCAGGTTGACCACGGTGAGCAGGACGACGATGGCGATGGCGATGGTCGGCTTGTGCTGGCCCACGAACGGGATGGTCGCGCCGACGTAGTCGACGCCGTTGGCGACGGACACCGCGACGGTCAGCACGTAGTCGACCATGAGGGCGCTGGCCACGGTGAGCCCGGCGTTCTTGCCGAGGTTGGTGGTGGCGACCTCGTAGTCGCCGCCGCCGCTGGGATAGGCGTGCACGTTCTGCCGGTACGACGCCACGACCGTGAGCATCACGACCACGACGGCGGCGGCCACCCAGGGGCTGTAGGAATAGAACGAGACCCCCGCCAGGGAGAGGATGACGAGGATCTCTTGGGGTGCGTACGCGACCGACGAGAGCGCGTCACTCGCGAAAACGGGTAGCGCGATCCGTTTCGGGAGGAGTTGCTCGTGGAGCTGCCCGCTTCGGAGGGCGCGCCCCACGAGCAAGCGTTTGACAAGATCCGTTACCTTCGCCACGTAACGAGATGCTAGTCGCAGGCCGAGGCCGGGCCCGAGGCACTCCCCCCGAGGGCCATACTGGTGTCGAGCAACCGGCCGACCGCGTCAGATGCGGGGGGAAATGCATATAGTGATCATGGGGTGTGGCCGGGTCGGATCGACCCTCGCGCACATCCTCGAGGACAGCGGGCATTCCGTGGCCATCATCGACCGCGATCCGCAGGCCTTCCGCCGGCTGCGCGCCGGTTTCCACGGGCGCCGGGTGACCGGCGTCGGCTTCGACCGCGGCGTGCTCATCGACGCCGGCATCGAGTCGGCCGCCGCCTACGTCGCGGTCTCCAGCGGCGACAACTCCAACATCATCTCCGCGCGCGTCGCCCGCGAGACGTTCGGCGTCGACAACGTCGTGGCCCGCATCTACGACCCCCGCAGGGCCGAGGTCTACCAGCGGCTGGGCATCCCCACGGTGGCCACCGTGCGCTGGACCGCCGACCAGGTCATGCGCCGCATCCTGCCCGAGGGCGCCGAGCCGCTGTGGCGCGACCCGACCGGCACCGTCGTGCTCGCCGAGGTCACCGTCAACCCCGCCTGGATCGGCACCCGCGTCACCGACCTCGAAGAGAGCGCCCGCACCCGCGCCGCCTTCGTCAACCGCATGGGCGAGGCCGTCACCATCACCCGTGACACCGTGGTCCAGGAGGGCGACGTGCTCCACGTGATCGCCGCCGAGGCCGACATGGACCGGATCAACAAGGTGCTCGCCGCGGCACCGGAAGAGGACGAGTGATGCGCGTCGCCATCGCCGGCGCCGGTGCCGTGGGCCGCTCCATCGCGGCCGAGCTGCTGGAGAACGGCCACGAGGTGCTGCTCATCGACAGCGACCCCCACGCCATCAAGATCGACAGCGTCCCGCGGGCCGAATGGCTGCTCGCCGACGCCTGCGAGATCGCCTCGCTCGACGAGGCCGGGCTCAACAACTGCCACGTCGTGGTGGCCTCGACCGGTGACGACAAGGTCAACCTCGTGGTGTCGCTGCTGGCCAAGACCGAATACGGGGTGCCGCGGGTGGTCGCCCGCATCAACCACCCCAACAACGAGTGGCTGTTCAACGAGTCGTGGGGCGTCGACGTGGCCGTCTCGACGCCGCGCCTGCTCAGCGCGCTGGTGGAGGAGGCGGTGAGCGTCGGCGACCTGGTCAGGCTGATGACGTTCCGCCAGGGGCAGGCCAACCTGGTCGAGCTCACCCTCGCCGATGACGCGCCGGTGGTGGGGCAGCGGGCGGGCTCGGTGCCGTGGCCGGTCGACTCCGCGCTGGTGGCGATCCTGCGCGAGGGCCGCGTCCTGGTGCCGACCGCCGACGACCCGCTGGAGGCGGGCGACGAGCTGCTGTTCGTCGCCAGCCAGGAGGTGGAGCAGGAGCTCGCCCACCTCCTGTCGCAGCACTAGCGAGGTACGCGGCTCAGAACAGGCCGAAGTGCTTGTGCTGGTGGTGGTGATGGTGACGGCGGAAGTCCACCTTCGCGCAGCCGCCGTCGGTGGTCCAGATCGTGAACGGCTTCAGCCTGAGCACGCCGGTCACCTCCTTCCCGCACACGTGGCTCGGCCCCCAGAAGTCGTCCGCGATGGCGGGCGTGGGTGCGAGGAGCAGCGCGGCGGCGGTCATGGTGACGGCGGCGATGACGCTTCTGTACATGGCGGTCCCCCGAAATGTGAGAGATGATCGTTCGCCAGCCTTGTACCCCTGCGCGTGGATCGACTGATTCAGCGTTCGGCCCGGAGATCTTTACTCCTGAGCGGGTAGGTGCCGGGCCATGCGCTACAACGTGCTGGCCACCGACTACGACGAGACCCTCGCCTCGGGCGGCCAGGTGGCGGAGGCCACCATCGCCGCCCTCGAACGCCTGTCCAAGGCCGGGATCAAGCTGCTGCTGGTCACCGGCCGCGAGCTGGACGACCTGCTGTCGGTCTTCCCGCACCCCGCCCTGTTCGACCTGATCGTGGCCGAGAACGGCGGGCTGCTGTACGACCCGCACCAGCGCACCTGCGACGCCCTGGCCCCGCCCCCACCGCCCGAGCTGGCGCAGCGGCTCAAGGACGCGGGCGTCAGCCCGCTCGGCGTCGGCCAGGTGCTGGTCGCCACCCGCGAGCCGCACGACGTGCAGGTCCTGGAGGCCATCCGCGAGCTGGGCCTGGAGCTACAGGTCATCTACAACAAGGGCGCCGTCATGGTGCTGCCGCCCGGCGTCAACAAGGCCAGCGGCCTCTGCGCGGCACTCGACCGGCTCGGCCTGTCGCGGCACAGCGTGGTCGCGGTCGGCGACGGTGAGAACGACCACGCCTTCCTGCAGGCCGCCGAGTGCGGGGCCGCCGTGGCCGACGCGCTGCCCGCCCTCAGGGACGCCTGCGACCTGCCGCTCGACGGCCCGGCCGGGCGCGGGGTGGCCGAGCTGGCCGAGAAGCTCATGGCGGGCGAACTCGACGGGCTGGAGCTCGTCCGGCACCACGTCCTGCTCGGCCACGACGAAGGGGCCGAGGTGCGGCTGCCGACGTACGGGCTGGGCCTGCTGGTCGCCGGGCCGTCCGGCAGCGGCAAGTCCACGGTCACCACCGCGCTGCTCGAACGGCTCGTCGGCGACGGCTACCAGTGCGTCATCGTGGACCCCGAGGGCGACTACGCCGAATACCCAGGCGTGACCGTGCTCGGCGACCCTGACCGGGTGCCCTCCGTGGACGAGGTCGCCCACGTGCTGGAGCATCCCGGGCACAGCGTCGTCATCAACCTCATCGGGCTGCAGCTGCGCGACCGGCCGGCGTACTTCGCGGAGCTGCTGCCCCGCCTCACCGGGCTGCGCGCAAAGCTCGGTCATCCGCACTGGCTCGTGCTCGACGAGGCGCACCACCTGATGCCCGCCGAGGTCCGGCACGTGCCGCTGCAGCATCCCGGTGACCTGGGCTCGGTGCTGATGATCACCGTGCATCCCGACGCGCTCAGCCCCGCCGCGCTCGGCCTGGTCAACGGCACCATCGCGGTCGGCAAGGAGCCGGAGAGCACGCTCGCCGCCTTCGCCACCGCCCGTGGGCTGGACGCGCCCTCACTACCCGACGGGCCCGGCGACATCGCGCTGTGGCTCGACGGCACCGAGTCAGGCCGCCGGCTCACGCTGGCCCCCGCCCGGCAGGAGCGCACCCGGCACCGGCGCAAGTACGCGGCCGGGACCATGTCGAAGGACAAGAGCTTCTACTTCACCGGGCCCGAGCAGCGGATGCGGCTGCGGGCCAGGAACCTGCACACGTTCGTGGAGCTGGCCGAGGGCCTGGACCACGACACGTGGCTGCACCACCTGCGGCGGGGGGACTACTCGACGTGGATCCGCGACTGCCTCGGCGACGCCGAACTGGCCGACGAGGTGGCGGCGCTGGAACGCGACGAGGCGGCCGACGCGGACTCGACGCGGCGGCGCGTGGCCGACCTCATCGGCGCCCGCTACACGCTCCCCGCCGAACCCACCGCCTTCGACCCGGACCACGACGACCGCTGACCCCCTGAAGCCCCGGCCTGTGTGTCAGGCGGGGGCTACGGGGGGCTTGACCGGGGTGCGGCCGCGGCCGAGCACCCAGAGCATGGCCGCCAGCGCCGCCACCTGCAACGGCCAGCCCATGACGATCTTGGCGAAGCCGAGCGCGGCGACCGCCTCGTCACCGCCGCCGAACAGGTAGACGGGCCCCTGCACGGCCACCCTGACCGCGCACGGCAGCATGAGCAGCCAGGTCAGCCGCGTGCACAGCCGCACGATGCCGGGATCCTTGTGCCAGCCCGTCGGGTCACCCGTGACCGAGCCGATCAGGAACCCGACGACCGGCCACCGGGCGACGATCGAGATCAGCATCGCCACCGCGTAGCCGGCGTTGTAGAGGATGCCGGGCAGGAAGTAGTCTTTCGCGTCGCCCGTACGGCTGGCGAAGAACGCCCCGATCGCGATGCCGATCAAGCTGTTGATCACGAACTGCGGCGTCGACCGCTGCAGCACGCGCATCAGCAGCAGCACCACCGACAGCGAGATGCTGATGATGAGCGACAGCTTCAGATCCTCGCTGAGGATCCACGCCAGCGTGAACGCGACCGTCGGCACCGCCGCCTCGATGATGCCTCTGACCCCGCCGAACGCCTTCGCGAGCTGGGCTCGCACCGCCGCTTCGACCGTGTCGTGGGCGACCTCTTCCGCCTCGGCACTCACCTGATCAACTCCCTGGGCGCAGCTCGTAACGCGGATTGAACATCACTTTGCGCCCGTCCTGCAGGCTCACCAGGCCCTCGGCCTTGACCGTGCGGCCCGGCTCGATGCCCGCGATCCTGCGGCGGCCGAGCCAGACCAGGTCGATGACGTCGGACCCGTCGTAGAGCTCGGCCTCGAGAGCGGGAGCACCGCCCCTCGGACGCAGTGTCACCGTACGTAGCGTACCCGCCACGCAGAAGCGGCGGCGGCCGCCACACGAGACGATGGGGGTGGCGCCGACCTCGTCGGCGTCCTCCCGCAGCTCGCGGGCCTCGATCTCTGACTGGGGGGAGGCCAGCCGGCTGAAGAACCCGCGCAATCCCCCACGTTTGGGGGGCTCTGCCGTACTCATGATGCCTCAGCCTATGTGATGTCAGCCGTCAGCGAATCTCGCTGATCTCCGGTCCTCGCCTGAACGGGTTGAACCGCGGCCCCTCGCCCGCGTCGCCGCCCGGCTCGTTGGGCCGGCGCAGCGGGATCGGCTCCTCGCGCGCCATCGGCTCGTCGCCCCGCACGACCACGACGTCCTTGATGAAGTCGTGGTACGCGGCCGCCGTCGCGTCGTCGACGGCCGCCTTGCCCGAGATGACCGCGAGCAGGAACCAGCGGGGCCCGTCGATGCCGATGTAGCGGGCCGGCCTGCTGTCACCGTCGAGCCGCATCTCGCCGCTCAGCTCCGGGCCGAACGGCCCCTCCTGCTCGTGCAGCACCCCCGCCTGGCTCGCCAGCTTGGTCCGCACCTCGTCCCACAGGCCCGAGCTGCGCGGCGCGGCCAGGGCCTGCAGCTGCAGCGAGCTCTCGTCGTACAGGACGACCACGCCGACGTGCTGGTCCCCCACGGAGGCCAGCCGCACGTCGAAGTCGGGGTTGTGCGGCAACCGCAGGCCGCCCAGGTCGATGCGGTCGTTGTCCGGGTGGGGCTCGTCGGCGTCCCACGGGCCGGACTCCCGCATCGGCGCCGCAGCCTCCTGCTCGGCCGCCTGATCCGGCTGCTCACGACGACGACGTCGGAACACGTTCCTCACTCTCCCTGCTCGTCGGGCCCATCGGCCCGTTGTACGTCCGTCTCACGCGGACCCCCTGCCTCGGGCCCGCTCGATCTGCACCGGTCAGCGCCCCGTGGACCCGAACCCGTTCGCACCGCGCACGGACCCCGGCAGGCGCTCCACCTCGTGGAAGGCCGCCCGTTCCACGCGCTGCACGACGAGCTGCGCCACCCGGTCGCCCCGGCGCAGCCGGAACGGCTCCTTGGCGTCGGTGTTGATCAGCGTCACCCTGATCTCGCCCCGGTAGCCGGCGTCGACCGTGCCGGGCGCGTTGACCAGCGTGACCCCGTGCTTGGCCGCCAGGCCGGAGCGCGGATGGACGAACGCCGCGTAGCCGTCGGGCAGCGCGATCGCCACCCCCGTGCCGACCACGGCCCGCTCGCCTGGCTGCAACTCGACGTCCTCGACCGCGTAGAGGTCGGCGCCGGCGTCACCCGCGTGCGCGTACGACGGCATCGGCAGCTCCGCGTCGAGCCGCTGGATGAGGACCTCTACTGTGTTGCTCAAGGATTCACCTCGTAATCCGGATGTTCGACCTCGATGGCGGCCAGATCGCCGTGCTTGGCGAAGTGTTCCATGTTCACCTCGATGAACAGCGCTGCCGCGCGGACGGCGACCGGTCCGTCCGGGGCGCCGATGCGCCCCTCAGCCTCAAGGTACGCCTTCCTGCCCGCGATGCCGTTGCACCAGGCACGCAGGTGGAGTGTCGTGCCCACGGGAACGGGGAGGAGGTAGTCGGTCTCCAGCCGTCCCGTCACATATGGCTTGCGGAACAGGTATACGGACATACCGATGACCTCGTCCATCGCGGTCGCCAGCACCCCGCCGTGCGCCAGCTTCGGCGCCCCCTGGTGCGCCTCCCCCACCGTGAACTCGGCCTCGACCGTCGTGCCATCGGGCGTCCTGGCCTTGAGATGCAACCCCGTGGGGTGCTCGGTCCCGCACCCGAAACACTGACCGTAGTGGGAGGACAGAACGGTGCCCGGGGCGGGCGCCCCCGGCACCGCCTCGGGCGGTCCAGCGTGGGGAGGCGGCGTGGTGAGGGAGGAACGCGTCACGGGTGACGAGGTTACTCCGTACCACCCATACCCGAATCCCACCCAACCCCCACCGCTCCACTGCCGCATCACCCGCCCCCGCACGCCGGTGGATCATGGGCGCGAAGGAGCGGCCTCCGTATCGGCCCCGGACACGTCACCGCCCGTCATACCGCCGGCGCCATCAGCCGTACCGGAACCGTGAACGTCACCGTCACCAGCGGCACGGGGACCGCGAGCGCCAACGTCATCAGCGGCACCGGAAGCGTGAGCGTCGCCGCCATCAGCCGCATGGGGACCGCGAGTGCCGCTGTCGCGGCGGCTGTCGCCCTCGCCTCCGTCGCCGTGACGGGCGCCTCCGTCACTCCGGCGGCCGCCGCCGGTGCCGTGGTCGGAGGTGTCCGTCGTGTCGTCGGTGGGTGGGGGTGGGGCGGGTGGGGATGGGTCGTGGTGGCCTGGGGGGAGCTCGGGGGGTTTGTGGCGGAGCTCGGGCAGTGCGCGGTAGATGACGGCTGCCACGGGGACCGCCACTGCGGCGCCGGCGATGCCGGCCAGGACGCCGCCCACCGACAGGACGAGGATGATCGCCAGCGGGTGGAAGTGCAGCGCCCGGCCCACGATCAGCGGCTGCAGGACGTGGTTTTCGAGCTGCTGCTCCACGATGAGGATGCCGAGGAAGATCAGCGCGTAGACGAGCCCCTTGGCGCCCAGCGTGACCAGGGTGGCGACGGTGCCGGCGAAGAAGATGCCGACGATGGGGATGAAGCTGGCGAAGAAGATGAGCACGGCCAGCGGCGCCCACAGCGGCACGCCCATGCCGGCCAGCACGATGCCCATGATGAGCCCATGGACGGCGGCCACCGCCACGGTGCCCTGGACGTAGTGGGAGAGCGTGGTCCAGGCGGCCCGCCCGGCCCTGTCGACCCTGGGCGCCACCCCGCCGAACGCCTTGAGGAACCACGTCCAGATGCGGTCACCGTCTTTGAGCAGGAAGAACGTGACGAACAGCAGCAGCACGATGGACGCGAGCACCTCGACGGCGACCGCGCCGGCCGACAGCACGGTGCCGGTGATGGCGGTGCGCTGCTCGTTGACCATGGTGGCGATCTCGTCGACGTAGTCGGTGATCTGCGCCTCTTCGAGGTGGAGCGGCCCGGTGATCAGCCATTCCTGGACGGTCCTCGCGGTCTCCTGGACCTGGCTGACGAGACCGGGGAACTCTTCGCTGGCCCGCGCGCCGACCAGCCAGCCCGTGCCGACGAGCACGGCCAGCGCCACCAGCATGGTGATCCAGGTGGCGTAGATGGGCCGCATGCCGGCGCTGCGCAGGCTCTTGGTGAGCGGGAACAGCAGCGCGGTCAGCAGGAGCGCGATCGCCACGGGCAGCGCCACGAACGCGAGGCGGGCGATGACCTGGACGATGAAGTAGACGACCACGCCGACGAGGATCAGGCAACCGGACCATGCGGCCATCCTGGCCAGCACGGGCGGCACGAGCTTGGTTGGGCGGTCGGGCAGCACGTGTTCAAGACTGGCATGTCCGGGCCCGTCACGCGCGCGGATATCGGCGCGACCACGACCGCTGTCAGCGTAATCCGGCCCCCCGGCCCCCGACCCCCCGGCCCCCGACCCCCCGGTCCCCCAGTGCAGCCCCTCAGTGCCGACGGCCTCACGTCGGCGTGCACCTTCGCGCGAGGCCGTCCCCTCACATCGGCGACATCGGGTCTGTGCAAGGGGCGGTGATCGTGTCACCGTCGTGACCATGAAGGCTCCGGTGATCCTCGTCATGGCGGCGTCCTGTCTGGTCGCCGCGCCCGTCGCCCCCGCGCCCGCGTCCGCGTCCGCCTCCCGTGTGCCGCTGTCCCTGGAGGTGCTGTCCAGCCGGCCGGATCAGGTCAGCGGGGGTGATGCGCTGATCAGGGTGGACGGTGACGTCAGGGCCAGGGTGCTGCGGAACGGTGAGGACGTCACGGAGGCGTTCGAGCGCAGCGGCAAGGGACGTACGGGGCTCGTGACGGGCCTGCGGGACGGCGAGAACACGATCACGGCGGTCGCCGGCCGGCACAGGAAGAGCATCAGATTACGCAACCACCCCCTTCAGGGGCCCATCTTCTCGGGCGAGCACCAGTACCCGTTCCTGTGCAAGACGGAACGCAGCGGCCTCGGCCCGCCGAAGCCCGACAACCAGGACGGCCAGGGCATGCGGGTCGAGGGCGGCTGGAGCAAGGACTGCTTCGCCCCGACGGTGAACGACCGCCTCTACCGCTCGACGGACGGCACGTACAAGCCGATGCCCGCCGGACGGCCCGCCGACATGGCGACCACCACCCTGCCCGACGGCCGGACGGTCGACTTCGTGGTACGCCGCGAGCGCGGCGTCATCAACCGCTTCCTCTACTCGATCGCGATGCTGGAGGACGGCTACACCGGCCGCGCGGTCTACCGGTTCGACGGCGGCGTGGCGATCGGCCACGACCAGGGGACGATCGGCGGCGGCGCGCTCGACGCGCACCAGCTCGGCCAGGGCTACGCGATCATGTACTCGTCCGGCACCCGCACCAGCACCCATTACAACCTGATCCTGGGCGGCGAGACGGCCCTGATGGTCAAGGAGCGGTTCATCGAGCGGTACGGCCCGCCGCTCTACACGGTGGGCGTGGGCGCGTCGGGCGGCGCGATCCAGCAGTACATCTATGGCCAGAACCACGGGACGAGGGTGATCGACGCCGCCATCCCGCAGTACTCCTATCCGGACATGGTCACCCAGACCATCCACGTGGGCGACTGCGAGCTGCTCGAACGCTACATGGACCGGCATCCGCGCTGGGCCAAGTGGGACGACCGTACGGCGCTGATCGGCATGAACGCGAGCGACACGGTCGCGAACCCGTACACCGGGCGGCCCGGCTCCGACGAGTGCGTGAACGGCTGGCGCGGCCTGACCCCGCTCACCATGAACCCGCTGTGGACGTCCAACAACGACCCCGAGTGGCAGCGCATGGACCCGCCGGGCGTCAAGGACACCGTCCAGTGGACGCACTGGGACGACCTGCGCAAGGTGTACGGCGTGGACGAGACCGGCTACGCCCGCTCGACCTGGGACAACGTGGGCGTCCAGTACGGGCTCAAGGCGCTCACCGACGGCGTGCTGACGCCGGAGGAGTTCCTCGACCTCAACGCGCAGGCGGGCTCGTGGAAGGAGGCCGCGGACATGGTGCAGGAGGCATGCCCGTTCGTGCCCTCGGCCTGCCCCGCCGACCTCGACCCGTGGAGCGCCCGTAACGCCCACCAGGGCGATCCCGCGCCGCGCCGCACCGGTGACCCTGTGGCGATCAGGAACGTGCTGCGCAGCGGGCTGGTGTTCGGCGGGGACATCGACATTCCGGTGATCGACTGGCGGCACTACCTGGAGGAGGAGCTGGACATGCACAACGCGCACCAGTCGTTCGCCTCCAGGAAGCGGATGCTGGACCACGACGGGCAGGCGGGCAATCAGGTCGTCTGGTTCACGGACGCGCGTCCGAACGGGCCGGAGTTCGACCAGACTCCCGAGGCGCTCAAGGTGATCGACGCGTGGATGGCCAACATCCGGAAATATCCGGCGCGCGGCGTGATCAGGAACAAGCCGCCCCAGGCCGTGGACCGCTGCTTCGCCACCGACGGCACCGAGATCGCCGCAGGCGCGCACGTCTGGGACGGCGTCCTGGACCGCCGCGCCCCCGGGGCGTGCACCAAGCGTTTCCCCCTCTACGGCACCTCCCGCACGGTGGCGGGCGGCCCGATCGAGGGCGGGGTCTACAAGTGCCGGCTCCAGCCGGTCGACCGGGCGATCGCCAAGGGCCTGTACGGCTCCTGGCGCCCCACCCCGGACCAGCGCGCCAGGCTGAAGCAGATCTTCCCCACGGGCGTGTGCGACTACCGCTAGGAGCGGCACAGGGGCGGGGGGCGGGCCGGGTGCGGGGCTTGGTGGGCGGTGGGGGGACGGAGGGGTGGCAATAGAGTGGCCTGCCATGGGCACTCAACGCCGCCCCGCCACCGAACCGGAGGCCCGCGCCCTGGCCTCGGCCGCCCGCCTGCGCATCCTGCGGCTCTGCCTCGACCAGGCGCTGACCAACAAGGAGATCGCGGGCCGGCTGGGCGCGAACCCCGCCACCACGCTGCACCACGTACGCAAGCTCGTCGAGACGGGTTTCCTGGCCGCCGAGCCGCGCAGGCCGGGCCCGCGCGGCTCGACGGAGATCCCCTACCGCACCACCGGCAAGACGTGGGAGATGGACGTCCGCGAGAGCGGCGTGACCGGCGCCAACGCTGCCATGCTCGGCGCGTTCCTTGAGGAGGTGCGGCTGGTCGACGTCGCGGACGGCGAGTTCACCAGGCTCGGGGTCAGGCTGACGGAGGAGGGCCGCGAGGAGCTGTGGCGGCGGCTGCGCGAGGTGATCGACGACTTCCGCGACCGTCAGCCTCCGGCGGACGGCGCGGCGTACTCGCTCTTCCTCGCCGTCCACCGGGACGTCACCAGGGACCCGCTCAGGGAGCCACTCGGGGAGCCCGAGTGATCAGCCCAGGTCCACCTCGACCTTGAGCTGCTCACCGGTCTCCAGCACGAACTCCTCCACGTTGCCCGCCGCGCACACGTCGTCGGACGCCTGCGCGAGCAGCCCGGCGCCGGGCGTCCACACGCTCAGCCGCGACACCTCGGCCCGCATCGACAGCTTGGCCTCCGACTTGGCCTTGCGCACCTGCCCGAGCACGTCGGAGGCGACGGCCAGCACCGCCGGGTCGCCGGTGCCGCGCTCGGCGGCGGGCCAGGAGGTGCGGTGCACAGAGCCGTCACGCCACCACGACCACACCTCTTCCGTGACGAACGGCAGGAACGGCGCGAACATCCGCAGCAGCACGTCGAGCGCCTGCCGCAGCGCCGCGTGCGCCGAGGCCGCGGCCGGGCCCGACTCGTACGCCCGCGCCTTGACCAGCTCCAGGTAGTCGTCGCAGAACGCCCAGAAGAAGCGCTCGACGACCTCGATGGCCCTGGTGTGGTCGTAGGCGTCGAACGCCTCGGTGGCCTCGCGCACGGTGTCGGCCAGCGCCGCCAGCATCGACAGGTCGAGCGGCTCGGTCACCTCGCCGTCGCTCTCGGCCAGGCCGAGCACGAACTTGGAGGCGTTGAGGATCTTGATGGCCAGCCGCCGCCCGATCTTGAGCTGCCCGGGGTCGAAGGCGGTGTCGACGCCGTAGCGGCCGTTGGCCGCCCAGTAGCGCACCGCGTCGGAGCCGTGCTTGTCCAGCAGGTCGAGCGGGGTGACGACGTTGCCCTTGGACTTGGACATCTTCTTGCGGTCGGGGTCGAGGATCCACCCCGAGATGGCGACGTCGCTCCAGGGCAGCTCGCCGAACTCGTAGTGCGAGCGCACCACGGTCGAGAACAGCCAGGTGCGGATGATCTCGTGGGCCTGCGGCCGCAGGTCGGCGGGGAAGACCCGCTTGAACAGGTCGTCGTCGCTGCCCCAGCGGCCGGCGATCTGCGGGGTGAGCGACGAGGTGGCCCAGGTGTCCATGACGTCGGGGTCGGCCATGAACCCGCCGGGCACGCCGCGCTGCTCCTCGGTGTAGCCGGGCGGCACGTCGGACGACGGGTCGACGGGCAGCATGTCCTCGGTGGGCACGATCGGCGCGTCGTGGACGGGCTGCCCCGACTCGTCGATCGGATACCACACCGGGAAGGGCACGCCGAAGAAGCGCTGGCGGGAGATCAGCCAGTCGCTGGTGAGCCCCTCGACCCAGTTGTCGTAGCGCACCCGCATGTGCGGCGGGTGCCAGGTGAGCTCGCGCCCGCGGCCGAGCAGCCGCTGGCGCAGCTCCTCGTCGCGGCCGCCGTTGCGGATGTACCACTGGCGGGTGGTGACGATCTCGAGGGGCTTGTCGCCGCGCTCGTAGAACTTCACCGGGCGCTTGACCGGCTTGGGCTCGCCCTCGAGGTCGCCTGACTCGCGCAGCATCTCCACGATGCGCTCGCGGGCGCTGTGGACGGTCTTGCCGGCCAGCTCCTTGTACGGCTCCGCCTCCACGCCCTCGGGCGGCTCCGGCAGCAGCCGGCCGTCCCAGCCGATGACCGGCCTGGTGGGCAGGTGCAGCTCGCGCCACCAGGTGACGTCGGTGATGTCGCCGAACGTACAGATCATCGCGATGCCGGTGCCCTTGTCGGGCTCGGCCAGGCGGTGGGCCAGCACCGGCACCTCGACGCCGAACAGCGGCGTCAGCACCGAGGTGCCGAACAGGTCCTTGTAGCGCTCGTCGTCGGGGTGGGCGACCAGCGCCACGCAGGCCGGGATCAGCTCGGGCCTGGTGGTCTCGATGGTGACCGGGCCCTTCTCGCCGTAGAAGGAGATGGTGTGGAAGGCGCCGGGCCACTCCCTGTCCTCCAGCTCCGCCTGAGCGACCGCGGTGCGGAACGTGACGTCCCACAGTGTCGGCGCCTCGGCGAGGTACGCCTCGCCGCGCAGCAGGTTGCGCAGGAACGCCCGCTGCGAGACCGCCCGCGCCTCGTCGCTGATGGTGGTGTAGAGCAGCGACCAGTCGACCGACAGGCCGATGCGCTTCCACACCTCCTCGAACGCCTGCTCGTCGATGGCGGTCAGCTTGTGGCACAGCTCCACGAAGTTGCGCCGCGAAATGGAGATGTCGCGCTTGCCGGGTTTGTCCGGGGGCACGAAGTCGGGGTCGTAGGGCAGCGAGGGGTCGCAGCGCACGCCGTAGACGTTCTGCACGCGGCGCTCGGTGGGCAGGCCGTTGTCGTCCCAGCCGAGGGGGTAGAACACCGACTTGCCGAGCATGCGCTGGTAGCGCGCCATGATGTCGGTGTGGGTGTAGGAGAAGATGTGGCCGATGTGCAGCGAACCCGACACGGTGGGGGGCGGCGTGTCGATGGAGTAGATCTGCTCACGCACTGCGGACCGGTCGAAGCGGTAGGTGCCCTCTTCGTCCCAGCGAGCTACCCATACCTGCTCCAAGCCGTCGAGAGTCGGCTTTTGGGGCATGGAGGGACGGCGTAGTCGCTGTTGAGTCATGCCTCCTTATGGTACGGCTTCGCAGGCCCGGCAAGCGGTAGAGACTAGTGTTCGTTACAAAGGGGAAGGGAGATCGACATGGCGGAGGAGAAGCCAGATATCGCCTGGCGGGTCATCGGCGGACTCGTGGGTCTGGTGACGGCGTGGGCGGCCCGTAAGGTGCTGGGTTTCGCCTGGACGAAAGCGACCGGCAAGGAGCCGCCCATCGACACCGAGTCGCCTGAGGTGAGCCTCGGCGAGGCGATCGGCTACGCCGTCGTCATGGGGGTGGGCATGTCGGTGGCGCAGATCGTGGTCAACCGGACCGCCAAGAGGCGCTACGACGCGTGGAAGTCGCTGAAGCAGGTGACTCCAGGGCAGTGAGGAACTCGTTGGCCCAGCGGTCCACGTCGTAGGTGGCGACCCGGCGGCGCATCGTCCGCATCCGCCGGGCCAGCTCGTGCGGCGTGGCCCGCATCGCGTTCAGCAACTGCCGCTTGATGTCCTCCACGTCGTACGGGTTCACCAGGTACGACTGCCGCAGCTCGTCGGCCGCCCCGGTGAACTCGCTCAGCACCAGCGCGCCCTGCAGGTCGTGGTGGCAGGAGATGTACTCCTTGGCCACCAGGTTCATCCCGTCGCGCAGGGGCGTGACGACCATGACGTCGGCGGCGAGATAGAGCGCGGCCAGCTCCTCGTG
The DNA here is from genome assembly GCF_040677005.1 of Nonomuraea sp. NPDC049421. Lineage (NCBI taxonomy): Bacteria > Bacillati > Actinomycetota > Actinomycetes > Streptosporangiales > Streptosporangiaceae > Nonomuraea > Nonomuraea sp. NPDC049421. Next base: position 131,299 of record NZ_JBFAQA010000015.1, on the reverse strand, counting down.
GTTGTACGACTGGTGGAAATACCAGATGGGCTGGTAGCCGAGCTGGGCGTGCTCGCCGTTGATCCGCCCGACCTGCAGCTCGATGTCGTCGCGCAGCCTCCGGTACTCGTCCACGCGCTCCCTGCTGGGCGTGGCGATCTGCACGAACACCGCCTCGCCTGGCCGCAGCCGCCCGTCCTTGAGCAGCTCGCCGAAGCCTTCGAGGCGCTGGCCGATGCCCTTGGTGTAGTCGAGCCGGTCCACGCCGAGCAGCACGTGCTCGGGCTCGCCCAGCTCGATCCTGATCTCCTTGGCCCTGGCCACGACCTGCGGCTCGCGCACGAGCGCGTCGAGCTGCGCGAAGTCCACCGAGATCGGGAACGCCTGTGTGGTGACGATCCGGTCGTCGAGGAAGATCTCGTTCCCCTTGTACGGCAGCCCGAGCAGCCGGCGGCACAGCCGGCGGAAGTTCGAGGCGCCGCCCGGCAGCTGGAAGCCCACCAGGTCAGCCCCGAGCAGCCCTTCGACGAGGTCCTTGCGCCACGGCAGGCGCCAGAACAGCTCGGTCGGCGGGAAGGGGATGTGCAGGAAGAACCCGATGCGCAGGTCGGGACGCAGGCGGCGCAGCATGGCGGGCACGAGCTGGAGCTGGTAGTCCTGCACCCACACGACCGCGCCCTCATCGGCCGCCTCCGCGGCGGCCTCGGCGAAGCGCTGGTTGACGACCTGGTACGCCTCCCACATCTCCCTGTCGAAGACGGGCGTGGCCACGACGTCGTGGTAGAGCGGCCACAAGGTGGCGTTGGAGAAGCCCTCGTAGTAGAGCTCCACCTCGCGGGCGGACAGCGGGACGGGGATGAGGTTCATCCCGTCCTGCTCGAACGGCTCCAGCTTCTCGTCGGGCGCCCCGTGCCAGCCGGCCCAGGCTCCGTGGCGGCGCTGCATCACCGGGGCTATCGCGGTGACGAGCCCGCCAGGACTCCTGCGCCACGAGGCCGTTCCGTCGGGTTCGATCGTGCGGTCCACCGGCAATCGGTTCGCGACGATCAAGAACGAGCTACGGCCAGTCACGCAGTCCTCCTATGGGGTCATATGTCAGGAAAGCCGCCGAGCGCGCGGCCAACAGCGGCCGCCACCGACTCCGGGCCCGCGTGAGGGAGGATCGCGGCGATGTGGGAGTCGGGCCTGATGAGCCATGCCTCATCCGGCCCGGCGCCGAGCCTCTCAGCGAGCGAGCCAGTCCCATCGATCTCCGCGAGCCCGCGAACGGCGAGCGGCGCCGTAATGACCTTGCCCAAGACCTGCACAAACAAACTCGAATCGCACATATCACCCAATAGCACGAGGAATCCGTCTCGTGTAATATCGCGCAACCTGCCGCCCGGCACGGCCAGGTCAGGCAGGATCACGCCGGGTGACGGCGGGCACACCGCGCCCTTGGGCGGCCGGCCGGCGAAGGGGCGTGAGGGCTCGGGCGTGGTCAGGGGCGAGCCGACGTACCAGAAGGGCTCGGCGAAACGCCCCGAGTCGACCTCGTCCACCCGCCCGCCCTCCAGCACGGCCCGCCGCCGCATGCGCTCCTCCACCGTGCGCGGCACGAGGAAGCGCATGGTGGCGCCGGTCACCTCCAGGTTCTCCACCGCCGCCGCGTGCCGCTCCACGTGGTACGACTCCAGCAGCCCCGCCCCCGCCCACCCGTTGAGCACGAAGGCGAGCTTCCACGCCGCGTTCTCGGCGTCCGGCACCCCGGAGTTGAGCCCGCGCGCCCCGAACGGCGCCACCAGGTGGGCGCAGTCGCCGGCCAGCAGCACCCGCCCGACCCGCATCCGCGAGGCCAGGCGCGCGTGGAAGCGGTAGGTGCTGTGCCACAGCAGCTCGTACGGGCGGTCCCCGATGACCTGCCGGACCTTGCGTGCGATGTCGGCGTCGGTGGGGATGAAGTCGGGCGCGATCTGCCAGTCGATCCGGTACGTGCCCCCGGGACACGGGTGGATGAGCACCTGCCGCCCCGGGTTCCACACGGGGTCGAAGTAGAAGCGGCGCTCGTTCTCCCAGCCCGGCAGGTCGGCCTTGATGTCGCAGATCAGGAACTGGTCGTCGAACGTCTCCCCGGTGAACGACACGCCGAGCGCCGACCGGATCGCCTGCGCCCGCGCGCCCGCGCAGACCAGCACGTACGGCGCCCGCAGCCGCCGCTGCCCGCAGTGCACGGTGACGCCGGAGTCGTCCTGGGTCAGGCCGGTGACCTCGTGCTCCCAGCGCACCTCGACGAGCGGCTGCGCGGCGATGGCCGCGTCGAGTATCTGCTCGGTGCGGGTCTGGGAGATGTTCACGCACGGCGGCAGCGGCCCCTCGCGCTCGAACGTCCACGACAGCAGCTCGCGGTCGCGGTAGTAGGTGCGGGCGGTGGTCCAGGCCAGGCCCTCCTCGGCCACCTGCCCGGCGCCGGCGGCGGCCCAGATGTCGAGCACGTCGCGCTGCTGGCAGATCGACTTCGACCCGCCGGACCCCCGGCCCGGCCGCTGGTCGAGCACCAGCACCTGAACGCCCCACCGGGCCAGCAACAGCGCGGCACTCTGCCCGACCGGTCCCGCGCCTACGACGATGACCTGCGGCTCGGCGCTCATGACTGGAGTTCGTCCCAGACCTGGCGGTCGCGCTCCGCGGTCCAGATGCGCGGGCGCTCGACGCCGTGCAGCTCGTCCCACAACCGGGAGACGTTGAACGGGAGGCAGTGCTCGAAGATGGGCCAGGAGCCGTAGCGGGGGGCGAGTGCGCGGTGTGTGCGCTCGAACGCCTCCTTCACCGACTCCGACGCCCCGACCTCGCGCAGCATGACGGTCAGGAAGTCGCGGGTCTGGCCGATGGCGGCCGCGACGGCGTCCTCGCCCTCGGCCACCGCGCCCCTGCCGCCCACCAGCGTGCGCGCGCCGAGCGCGGCCACCCGGTCGAGCGTCGTGGAGGCCCAGTCGCGGTGGAAGGCGTCGCCGGTGTAGAGGGCGGCCTGCGACTCCACCAGGTCGCCGGCGAACAGCACGCGCTGCTCGGGCAGCCAGGCCACCAGATCGCCCTCGGTGTGGCCGCGCCCGCAGTACTGCAGCACGAGGTCGCCGCGCCCGCCGCCCAGGTCGATGGTGAACCGGTCGCTGAACGTCGCGGTCGGCCAGGTCAGGCCGAGGATCGAGGCGGGCTCCTCGAACAGGCGGGGCATCCTGGCGTACTCGCTGGCCCAGTCCTGGGCGCCGCGCTCGGCGATCAGCTCGCGGGTCTTCTCGTGGGTGACGATCACCTCGGCGCCGAACGCCGACGCGCCCAGCACCCTGACCGCGTGGTAGTGCGACAGCACGAGGTAGCGGATCGGCTTGTCCGTGTGCTCGCGCAGCCGGGCCAGCCACCGGCGGGCCGCCACCGGTGTGGCCAGGGCCTCGAAGCAGACGAGGAAGTCCTCGCCCTCGACGGCCCCCACGTTGGGGTCGCCCTCGGCGGTGAGCGCGTACACGCCGTCCGCCAGGATCTCCAGGGACTGCCGCTTCTCGCCGAGGTCCGCCGACGAGGCGAACGGCTTCGCCATCGCTGTCTCCTCCCGCTCAGGGCGCCGCCGTCCCGGGGCCGGGGCGGTGTGCGCACTCCTAGGAGTCTCTTCCCACCGGCGCGCCGGAAGTCCCGGCGGCGCGCCCTTGACAGGCGTGTCCCGCCGGTGATTGGTTTACCGAACATTCGGTCAGTTGACAAGGGAGACCTTCGTGGAGAGCGCGCGGCGCATGATGGACGCCGACACCGCCTCCGCCGCCCTCGGCATCGAGCCCGCGGAGCTGGGCGACGGCCGGGCGGTGTGCCGGATGACCGTGACCGAGCGGATGGTCAACGGCCACGGCCTGTGCCACGGCGGTTACGTGTTCCTGCTGGCCGACACCGCGTTCGCGTGCGCGTGCAACAGTCATGGGCCGGTCACGGTGGCGGCGGGGGCGGAGATCACGTTCGTCTCCCCCGCCCGCGCGGGTGACGTGCTGATCGCCGAGGCGGAGGAGCGCACCCGCTACGGCCGCAGCGGCATCTACGACGTCACCGTGCGCAGGCCGGACGGTCAGGTGGTCGCGGAGTTCCGCGGCCGGAGCCGGGAGCTGAAGTGAGACGGCCATGAGACTGGGACGACCCCCCGCCCCCGACGAGCTCGACCCGATCGAGCGCGTCTCCCGCGACGAGCTGGCGGCACTCCAGCTGGAGCGCCTGCGGCACACCCTCGACCACGCCTACCGCAACGTCCCGCTCTACCGGGAGAAGTTCGACGCGGCGGGCGTGCACCCCAGCGACTGCAAGGAACTCGCCGACCTGGCCGAATTCCCCTTCACCACGAAGGAGGACCTGCGCGAGAGCTATCCGTTCGGCATGTTCGCGGTGCCCCGCGAGCAGGTGGCGCGGATCCACGCCTCCAGCGGCACCACCGGGCGGGCCACCGTGGTCGGCTACACCAAGCGCGACCTCGACGTGTGGGCCGAGGTGATGGCCCGCTCGATCCGCGCCTCCGGCGGGCGGCCCGGCGACATCGTGCACGTGGCCTACGGCTACGGCCTGTTCACCGGCGGGCTCGGCGCCCATTACGGGGCCGAGCGGCTGGGCTGCACGGTGGTGCCGGTCTCGGGCGGCATGACGCCCCGGCAGGTGCGGCTCATCGCGGACTTCCGGCCCGACGTGATCATGGTGACGCCGTCGTACATGCTGGCGCTGCTGGACGAGTTCAGGGCCCAGGGCATCGATCCGCGCGCCACGTCACTGCGGGTCGGCATCTTCGGCGCCGAGCCGTGGACGGAGCAGATGCGCGCCGAGATCGAGGACGCCTTCGACCTCGACGCCGTGGACGTCTACGGCCTGTCGGAGGTGATGGGTCCCGGCGTGGCCAACGAGTGCGTCGAGACCAAGGACGGCCTGCACGTCTGGGAGGACCACTTCTATCCCGAGACCGTCGATCCGTTCACCGGGGAACCGGCCGACGAGGGCGAGCTGGTCTTCACCACGCTGACCAAGGAGGCCATGCCGGTCATCCGCTACCGCACCCGCGACCTGACCAGGCTGCTGCCCGGCACCGCGCGGCCCGCGTTCCGGCGGATGCGGAAGGTGACCGGGCGTACCGACGACATGATCATCGTGCGGGGTGTGAACGTGTTCCCCACCCAGATCGAGGAGGTCGTGCTCGGCGTCGAGGGTCTGTCGCCGCACTTCCAGCTCCGCCTCACCCGTCCTGGGCGGCTCGACGTGATGACGGTCAGGGTCGAGGCGCGGCCGGGGTTCGGCGAGGGGCGCGAGGCGGCCGCTCAGGCCCTGCGCGGCGCCGTCAAGGAGACCGTGGGCGTGAGCGTCGAAGTCGAGGTGGTGGACCCTGAGACGCTGGAGCGGTCGGTGGGCAAGCTGAAGCGCGTCATCGATGAGCGTCATGATTGAGACCACCACGAAGCCCAGGCGCGGTCGCGGGCTCGATCCCGAGTCGGTGCTGTCGATCGCGGTCGGCGTCTTCAACGAGCGCGGCTACGACGGCACCAGCATGGAGGACCTCGCCAAGGCGCTCGGCGTGACCAAGTCGGCCATCTACTACCACGTGCCGGGCAAGGAGCAGCTGCTCGCCAGGGCGCTCGACCGGGCGCTCGACGGGCTGTTCGCGATGGTGGCCGACGAGCGGGCCGCGAAGGGTGCGGCCATCGACCGGCTGGAGTGGGTCGTCAGGCAGAGCGTGCGCATCCTCGTCGAGCGCCTGCCGTACGTGACGCTGCTGCTGCGGGTGCGCGGCAACAGCGGCACCGAGCAGGCGGCGCTGGAGCGGCGGCGGGAGTTCGACCGGTTCATCACCGGGCTGGTCGGCGAGGCGGTGGCGGAGGGCGGGATCAGGGCGGACGTCGATCCAGGGCTGGTGACGCGGCTGCTGTTCGGCACCGTCAACTCGATCACCGAGTGGTATCAGCCGGCGCGCGGCGGCTCGGCCGACGATCTGGCCGACGCGCTGCTCATGATGGCCTTCAGCGGCCTGCGGCCTACTGGCTGAGCTCGCCGCGCGGCTTTTCCTGGACGGCCTGCTGGGCCGGGGAGGGGGCCTTGACGCGCAGGTCGGCGCGGATGGCCTGGCCGAGCTTCTTCGTGGCCATGCGGTTGAGCGCGCCGCCGGCGATGGCGCCGGTCAGGAAGGGGCCGAAGGTGGTGAGGTGGCGGCCGAGCGTGCGCATGAGGCGGTTGCGCAGGGCCGTCTTGGTGGCCGCTCCGAGCGCCAGGGAGACGGACGCGGGCGCGAGGGGGTCGATGCCGCGTTGCTTGGCCCAGGCGGCGGTGAAGGCGACGGCGCGCTGCGCGCCGGATCCCTGGACGTGGACGCCGTAGACCTCGTGCAGCTCGGCCAGCAGCTTGACCTCGATGGCGGCGACGACGATGGTCTCGGCGACGAGCTGGGCGGGAGCGGAGAGCAGGAGGGGTGGCGCGGCGAACTCGGCCGCGGCCAGTGCTCCGCCGATGGCGCCGACCGTCATCGTGGCCTTTTGAGCGGTGCGCACCAGGTCGTCGGCGAGCTCTTCGCCGGTCAGGCCGTGGTGGTGCTCGGCGAGGGTGTGCAGGTCTCTGATCGGGATGCGCGGCGCGATGTTGAGGAAGACGTCGGCCAGCCAGCGGCCCCGGCCCGCGCCGGTGGCCCGCGCCCGCTTCGCCCCGGCGGACAGCGCCTGAGCGAGTCGGCCGAGCAGCCTGCGCCGCTCGGCCGGCTCCAGCTCACCCGGAGCGGTGAGCTTGCCAACGAGCTCGCCGACCTCACGATCGGGGTCGGCGACCTCACTGCCCGCTTGGCGGTCTTTCTCCGGTTCGGCCACGCGATGCCTCCGTAATTCATGTCGCGATCGCTCGGGTTCGTGGGCTTTGGTCGTCTTCGGTCCCTCTACCCCGAGCTCGTTCGCTCCAGTGATCAGGCGGCGCACTCCCGGCAGACCTGCTGACCGTTCTTCTCGGAGGCCAGCTGGCTGCGGTGGTGCACCAGGAAGCAGCGCGAGCAGGTGAACTCGTCGGCCTGACGGGGGATCACCCGCAGGGAGAGCTCTTCGTTCGACAGATCGGCACCGGGCAGTTCGAGCGACTCCGCCAGGTCGGTCTCATCGATGTCGATGCTGCCGGACGACTTGTCGGTGCGCCGCGCCTGGAGTTCCTGGAGGCTGTCTTCACCCAGGTCGTCGTCTGTCTTGCGCGGGCTGTCGTAGTCGGTAGCCATTGTGCTTACTCCATCCCCCTCATCTATATGTCTTCGCGCTCATCGCGCGTCTTCTAACGTCCGGGAAGCCCATCTTGTGCCCGTTCCGTCGGGGAGATTTCCCATCGGTACCCCGAGGAAACGGACCACGAACCTCCCAACACGTCAGGGCCTGCTGCCGTCGGCAATGGTTAGCCAAATATGGCGAAACCCACAGCCTTGGCGTCATGCACCACCGTGTTCGACGGCACATCCAACCACATGTGCGGCGAGAACGAGACGCCCCCATGCGACAACACGCGGACGAACACGTCAGAACGTCACCACGTCAGCGCCGCGGCAGCCTAATGGTCACCACGAGCCCCCCGCCATCACGTGGCACAGCGGCCACATTCCCACCGTGGGCCTGCACGACCGCGCGCACGATGGACAGCCCGAGACCCGCTCCCTTGGCCGAATCCACCCGATCCGCATGAAGCCTCCTGAACGGCTCGAACAGGCTGTTGACCTCGTACGCGGGGACGTGCTGCCCCGTGTTGGCCACCTGAACAACCAAGGCACCGTCCGCCATTCCCGTACGGATCCAGACTTTTCCGCTTTCGGGAATGTTGTACTTCACCGCGTTCTCCAGCAGGTTGCTCACCGACCGCTCCAGGAGCACCGGATCGCCCACGGTAGGCGCGCTGACCAGTTCGGTGGTGACGGTCACACCGTGTTCGGCGGCGAACGGCACGACCTGTTCGACCGCCGTCTGCGCGACCTCCTTCACGTCCAGCGGTTTGCGCACGGCGAGTTCGCGTTCGCTCCTGGCGAGCAGCAGCAGTCCTTCGATGAGCTTCTCGTTACGCGCGTTGACCTCAAGGAGGGTACGCCCGAGCGCTTTGAGGTCCTCGGAGGCCGCCGGATCGGAAAGCGCGATCTCCAGGACCGTCCTGTTGATGGTGAGCGGAGTGCGCAATTCGTGTGAGGCGTTGGCGACGAATCTCCGCTGGGTGTCGAAGGCGACGTTGAGCCGGGTGAGCATGGCGTCGAAGGTGTCGGCCAGCTCCTTCAGCTCGTCGTTGGGGCCCTCGAGCGCGATGCGCTGATGGGCCAGCGTGCTCTCCGACAGCTTGCGCGCCGTGGCGGTCATCCTGGCGACCGGCCGCATCGCCCTGTCGGCCACGAAGTAGCCGATGATCAGCGCCAGGATGCCCACCCCGAACAGGGCCATCACCGCGCTCTGCAGCAACTCGCCGCGGGCGTTGTGCACGGTCGCCTCTTTGGCCTGCAGCCACTGGTTCTGGGCGATCGCCGCATCGATGGGGTTGATGCCCCGCGTGTCCAGTGTCGGCCACTCGTTGCCGATGGACGCCCCGACGATGGCGTACATGGACAGCAGCAGGGCCACGGCGGCGCCGAACACGAGCGCGCCGTAGGTGAGCGTCAGGCGCCAGCGGATGCTGACCTTGCCGGGAAGCTCCTTCACACGTTCCATGGTGGAGCGTGGGGTGAGCTGCCGCGCGGGCGGCGGTGGGCCGTCCCACACCGGTGGTCCCGTCGGGGGCGGCGGCGTCTCCTGGACGCGCGTCGCCTTGCGTTCCGAGTGCGGGCTGATCATCGGATGCGTCGGGCCCGCTTCGCGCTCTGGCCTGTCCGTCACAACTTGTACCCAACCCCGGGCACGGTCTCGATCACCTGAGGCTCGCCCAGCTTCTTCCGCAGCGTCATCATGGTCACCCGGACCACGTTCGTGAAGGGATCGATGTTCTCGTCCCATGCCTTGTCCAGCAGGTCCTCCTGGCTGACCACGGCGCCGTCGGCCCGCATCAGCTCTTCGAGCACCGCGAACTCCTTCTTGGTCAGCACGACCTCCCTGCCGTCGCGCTCCACCAGCCGCTTGCCCGGGTCGAGCCTGATGCCGGCGCGCTGCAGCACGGGAGGCAGCGCGGGGGCCGAGCGCCGGCCGAGCGCGCGCACCCTGGCCACCAGCTCGATGAACACGAACGGCTTGGCCAGGTAGTCGTCGGCGCCCAGGCCGAGGCCCTCCACCTTGTCGTCCACGTCGCCCGAGGCGGTCAGCATGAGGATGCGGGAGGCCGTCCGCTGCTCGACCAGCCTGCGGCACACCTCGTCACCGTGCACGACCGGCAGGTCACGGTCCAGCACGATCACGTCGTAGTCGATGTAGGAGGTACGCTCCAGCGCCCCGCCGCCGTCGTAGGCGACGTCGACCGCCATGGCCTCGCGCCGCAACCCCGTCGCGATCGCGTCGGCCAGCACCCGCTCATCCTCAACCACCAGCACGCGCACGCCCGGTACACCTCTCTCCGATTCTGGTCACTCATTCTGGCCACAACCTCGATAAGCGCACGGTAAGGCATGTTCCGGCCACCCGGGACCGGCCGGAGGCCCCCGTGCGGGCGCGGCTTACCGAGGCTTGGAGAAATTCATGTTTCGGAGGGCGACAAGCCGGGGTATGCCGTCGGGACACCCATTGCCCAGGCTTCATCCGGCAATGGGGAGACTTCGCCCTTGGACGGATCGAACCCCCGGAGAGTAGGTGAGATGGGCGAGTTCACGACCACGATCGAACACCGCCTCGACCAGGCTTACAAGGGCCTGCGGGAGGCCCGCAGCGTCGGCGACGACTACCTCGCCGACACCCTCACCGCCGAGATCGAGGACCTGCGCCGCCTGGCCGACGATCACGGCATACCGTTGCCCCGCTAGCGAGACGCCAAACGGCCGGAGCCACGCTCCGGCCGTTTCGCACCTGACGCACTCAGGCTCCGCGCAGCGGATCCAGTGACGCAAGGAGGTCGTGCAGCTCCTCGAACAGGCCGGGAGCCGCGCACAGCGCGAACTCCGAGCTGACCGGCCGGCCGTGCAGGCCGCCGAGCCTGGCGCCCGACTCGGTGGCCACCAGCCCGGCCGCCGCGAAGTCCCACTGGTTGACGCCGCGCTCGTAGTAGGCGTCGACCCGGCCCGCCGCCAGCGAGCAGATGTCGATGGCGCACGAGCCGCCACGCCGGATGTCGCGCACCCGTGGCAGCACCTTCGCCACGACCTCGCCCTGGCTCTCGCGGCGCGCCTTGGCGTAACCGAACCCGGTGGCGACCAGCGCCTGCGACAGCGGCACGCCGGTGTTGCAGCGCAGCCGCTCGGCGCCGAGCCATGAGCCCTCGCCGAGCGCCGCGGTGTAGACCTCGCCGCGCTGCGGCACGTTGACGACGCCGGCCACGACCTTGCCCGCCACCTCGACGGCGATCGACACCGCCCAGTCGGGCAGGCCGTACAGGAAGTTGACGGTGCCGTCGATCGGGTCGACGATCCAGCGCACGTCGCCCTCGCCCGGCGCCTCGCCCTGCTCCTCGCCGAGGATGCGGTCATCGGGCCTGGCGGCCAGGATGCGCTCGCGGATGAGCGCCTCCGACGCCTTGTCCAGGGTGGTGACCACGTCGGTGGGGCTCGACTTGGTCTCGATCTCGCGGGACATCGTGGGCCGCTTGGCGAGCAGCATGTCGCCGGCCTCGCGGGCGATGTCCTCGGCGAGCCTCAGGAAGTCCGTCATCAGGCCACCGACTCCGGGCGCTTCCACTCCTGGCCCAGCACGTGGTGGCCGAGGAAGGCGAGCACGGTCTCGTACCAGGCGACGATGTTGCCGGGCTTGAGTATCCAGTGGTTCTCGTCGGGGAAGTACAGGAACTTCGCGTCGACCTCCGTGCGGCGCAGGTCCCACCACAGCCGCAGCGCCTCGCCGATCGGCACCCGGTAGTCCTTGTCGCCGTGGATGACGAGCATCGGGGTGGTGATCTTGTCGACGGAGTTGTGCGGCGACAGCAGCTGGTAGCGCTCGCCGCCGGGCTCGCCGAACTCGCGCTGCCAGTACATCGCGGCGTCGGTGGTGCCGGCGAACTGGTCGAGGTTCCACAGCGAGGCGTGGGTGACGATGGCCTTGTAACGGTCGGTGTGGCCGGCGAGCCAGTTGGCCATGTAGCCGCCGTACGAGCCGCCCATCGCAGCCGTGCGCTCGGCGTCGATGTCGTCCCTCTCCAGGGTGGCGTCCACGATCGCGTCGAGGTCGGCCTGGGTGCGCGGGCCCCAGTTGCCCCAGCCGCGGTCGATCATCTCCTGGCCGTAGCCGGTGGACATGCACGGGTCGGGCATGAGCACCGCGTAGCCCTGCTGGGCGAGGATCCACGACTGCCAGCGCCACTGCCAGTCGTTCCAGGAGCCGAGCGGGCCGCCGTGCACGAACAGCACGAGCGGGGCCGGGTCTGCGGCGGAGGCGGTCTCGGGCACGGCGAGCCAGCCGCGGACGGTGGCGCCGTCGTCGGCGGTGGCGGTGACCTCGGCGAGCGTGCCGGGCACCTCGGGGCGCGGCGCGGGCGACGGCAGGTCGGTGACCTCGCCGGTGACGGCGTCGATCCTGGCCGGCCCGGGGGCCAGGGCGACGCCGCTGTGCAGGGCGTAGACGAAGCGGCCGTCGGGCGACGGGTTGACGTGCAGGTACGCGGCGTCGTCCCCGGTGAGCCTGGTGACCTCGCCGTCGAGCGGGACGCGGAAGACCGGCCGGCGGCCCTGGTGGTCGGCGACCAGGTAGACGGCCGAGGAGTCGGGGGCCCACTGGACGTCGGTGGGGAACGCGTCGGGCGTGTACTCGCGGCCCTGCCCGGTGGCGAGGTCGGCGATCCACAGCGTGCTGCGCGCGGAGACGTCGTAGCCGGTCCTGCGGTCGCGGGCGCAGGCGAGCTTCGTGCCGTCGGGCGAGACGGCCAGCGGGCCGCCGAAGTCGTGGCCGTCCTCGCTGAGCAGCACGCGGCGCTCGCCGGTGGCCACGTCGATGACCACCAGGTCCGTACGCGACTCGCCCTTGGGCAGGTAGACCTGCCACGTGGTGATCACGGAGGCGCCGTCGGGGGCCAGCTCGAACGTGCCCTGCCGCAGCGCGTCACCGGCGTCGGGCGTCAGGTCGCGGACGTCCTCGAGCCGGTCGGCGCCGAGCCGCGCGGCGAAGAGCCGGGGCCGGCCCGGGCCGAGGTCGTGGTCCCAGTAGCGGACCGGGAACTGCTCGTGCAGGATGGCGCTGATCCCGGCGTCCTTGCGGGCCTTGCGCTTGTCGGCGTCGGCCGACTCCTCGCCGTCGAGCACGTCGGCGGAGAAGACCACCACGTCGCCCGCCGTGCGCACGGCGCCGATGCCGCCGGCCCTGCTCGCCACCTGGCGGGCCTCGCCGCCGGCGCGGGGCAGCAGCCACAGGGCGGGCACCTCGTCGGTGGCGTCCTTGACGGTCGGGTCGGGGCGGGCGGAGGTGAACAGCACGTCGCCGGCCGCGGTGAAGACGGCGGCCGATTCGCCCTTGGCCGAGCGGGTCAGCCGGTACGGCTCGCCGTCCACGGGAATCGCCCAGAGCGCGGTGCCGTACGACTTGCCGTCGGGGTTCAGGGACTGCACGGCGGAGATCAGTCTGGACCCGTCGGGCGACAGCTTGAGCGAGAGAACTCGGGGGATGGCCACATAGTCGCGTATGTCGTTGAATGCGCTCACCCGACCGAACCTACCTCGCGGCGAGGACCGCCGACATCCCCGCATAGGGTTGTCACGTGGGAATTTACGACGCCTTGCTGGTCTTGTCGTTCGGCGGCCCCGAGGGTCCCGACGACGTGATGCCGTTCCTGGAGAACGTCGTGCGCGGCCGTGGCGTGCCGCGCGAGCGGCTGCTCGAAGTGGCCGAGCACTACCAGAGCTTCGGCGGGGTCAGCCCGATCAACCAGCAGAACCGTGACCTGGTCGAGGCGCTGCGCCCGGTCGCCGGGGTGCCCGTCTATTGGGGCAACCGCAACTGGCACCCGTTCGGCGAGGACACCGTGCGCCAGATGAAGGCCGACGGGGTGCGCAAGGCCGCGGTGTTCGCCACGTCGGCGTTCGCCGGCTACTCGAGCTGCCGCCAATACTACGAGGACATCGACCGGACCTCCGTCGAGGACGGCCCCGAGCTGGTCAAGATGCGCCACTACGGCGAGCACCCCGGGTTCGTGACGGCGATGGCCGACCGCACCAGGGCGGCCCTCGAGCGGCTCGGCCGTGACGACGCCAGGCTGGTGTTCACCGCCCACAGCATCCCCACGTCCATGGCCGAGACCGCGGGCCCCGAGGGCGGCCTCTACGAGGCGCAGCTGCGCAGGAGCGCCGAGCTGGTGAGCCGGGCGCTGGGCCGCACCGAGCCGTGGGACCTGGTGTGGCAGTCGCGCAGCGGGCCGCCGCAGGTGCCGTGGCTGGAGCCCGACGTCTGCGACCACCTCCGCAAGACCGACGCGCGCTCGGTCGTGCTGGTGCCGATCGGGTTCGTCTCCGACCACATGGAGGTCGTCTACGACCTCGACACCGAGGCCAGGCAGGTGGCCGCCGAGCTGGAGCTGCCGATGGAGCGGGCGGCGACGGCGGGCACGCATCCGGCGTTCGTGCGGATGGTGCGCGAGCTGATGGACGAGCCCGAGCCCGTCCCCTGCCCGCTGACCTGCTGCCCGCCCCCGCGCAGGCGGCCTCAGGCGTAGGCCCTACGCATAGGCCTTCGCGTAGGCGTCGGCGATCGACATCACCTTGTTCACGTAGTCCCACGAGTGGTTGTAGAACCAGATCGCCTTGCGCAGCCGCTCGCCGCCCTGCCCGGCCTTGTTGGCGCACAGGTAGTTCGCCGCGCCGGGCACGGCGTCGTACGGGCTCCAGATGTCCTTCTTGCCGTCGCCGTCGCCGTCCACGCCGTAGTGCTTCCAGGTGGCGGGCATGAACTGCATCGGCCCGAGCGCGCCGGCGCTCGACGGCCCGTTGTTGCGGCCGTGCCCGCTCTCCACCTGCCCGATGGCGGCGAGCACCGTCCAGGACAGCCCGGGGCAGCGGGTGGCGGCGGCCTTGTAGAGCTCCAGATAGCTGCCCGGCCGGCCCACGGTGACCTGCTGCTGGGCCGGCGGCTGCCGCCGCTTGGGCGTACGGGCGGCGGCGTCGAGCACGACGACCTGGCTGCGCTTGCCGAGCAGCTTCTTCACGCCCGTCTTGCTGATCTTGCCCTCCTTGCCGTGCAGCAGCACGGCGACGCCCTGCGCGAACCCCAGTGACCTGCCGAGATCGGTGCTGATGAGCCCGTCCACGCCGTGCAGCCCGAGCGAGGCCGAGGCGGCGACGCGCAGCCTCGGCCCGCCGTCCACCTGGTAGACGGCCCCCAGGATCATGCCGAACTTCTTCATCGCGTCCGCGTCGGCGACCAGCTCGCCCCTGGTCAGCGCGCTCCACACGGCGGGCTGGTCGGCGACGGGCTGCGGGGTCCAGGAGCGGAACTCGGCCGGGTCCACGGCCAGCAGGTTCAGCGACGTGCCCGACACCTTGACGGCGCCGGCGTCCACCACGGCGACCTTCTGCACGTGGGACAGCTCGCCCAGCCGGAACCTGGTCTGCTTGGGCACGGTGCCGGCCGCGACGGCGAGCACGCGCGGCGGCGTGACGGTGACGCTGGGGCCGCCCTCACCGAAGTCCTTGACCGGCTCGGCGGTGGGCACCATCTCGTCGAGGCGCGGCGCGGGCGACTGCTGGGGCGTCTGTTGGGGGCGCAACCTGCGTACGGGCTGCTCCTGGGCGGTGCCGACCAGATCCTCACCCAGGACGACCACGACGCCCCCTGCCGCGGCGGTGACCACGAGCACGGCGGCGACCATGAGCATGACCGCGCGAAAGCTGGGAAGACCGGACACTCGGGACACGTTAACTCACCCCTGCGCGAAATCACTTGCCATCCGGACATACGGTGCGCAATGGTTAGCCCGCTCAGGCTCAAGTAAGGGGGAAACAGCGTGGTCGGGCCTTACCGGGGGTTGTTCGAGAGGCCCGGAGCGGCGGCGTTCGTCCTGGCCGGGCTCATCGGCCGGATGCCGATGTCGATGCTCGGCATCGGCGTGATCCTGCTGATCTCCACGCTCACCGAGTCGTACGCCACGGCCGGCGCGGTCGCCGCGACCACCAACCTCGCCTTCGCCGTGGCCGCTCCCCTGTCCGGGCGGCTGGTGGACCGGTTCGGCCAGAGCCGGGTGATCCCGCCGTTCGCGGTGGTGAACGCGCTCGCGCTGGCCGCGCTCATGGTGTTCGCCGGCTCCGCGCTGCCCGACTGGACCTACTACGCCGCTGGTCTGATCGTCGGCGCCACGTCGCTGTCGCTCGGCTCCATGGTGCGGGCCCGCTGGTCGGTCATCCACGGCGGCTCGGGGCGGCTGCACACCGCGTTCGCGTTCGAGTCGGTGATCGACGAGGTGGTCTTCGTCACCGGTCCTGCGCTGGTCACGGTGCTCGCGACCGCCGTGAACCCCTACGCGGGGCTGATCGTGGCGCTGGTCTGCATGCTGGGCGGCTCGCTGGCGCTGGCCGGGCAGCGGAGCACCGAGCCGCCCGTGCAGGAGATCAGGTCGTCGTCGGGCTCGCCGATCCTCATCCCCGGCGTGGCGGTGCTGGCCGGCGTCGCCCTCGCGCTGGGCGCGATCTTCGGCTCGGTGGACCTGATCACGGTGGCGTTCGCGGAGGAGCACGGCGTGAAGGGCGCCGCGGGGTTCCTGCTGGCGGCGTTCGCGGGCGGGTCGATGGTGTCGGGCCTGTGGTTCGGCTCGCGGCACTGGCGGATCTCGCTGCGGGCCAGGTTCGTACGGGCGCTCGCGCTGTTCGTGGTGGGCCTGGTGCCGATCGTCTTCATCGACCACGCCTGGCTCATGGCCGCCGCGCTGTTCCTCGCCGGCTTCGCCATCTCCCCCACGCTCATCACCAGCTTCTCGCTCACCGAGCGGCTGGTGCCGCCGTCGCTGCTCACCGAGGGCATGGCGTGGATCTCGACGGCCATCGGGTTCGGCGTGGCCGCGGGCGCGTGGGCGGGCGGGCGGCTGACCGAGTCGTACGGCGCCTCCGCCGCGTACGGCTTCTCCGTGGCCGCGGCCGTCGCGGCGGTGATCGTCGGCGTGGGAGGTTCGGGTTTGCTGAGACTTCCCGAGGCTGCTTCACCCTCCGAGAGCTGATCCGCTACGGTCGGGAGATCCCTCGCAACACCCAACACACTGGAAGCACTAGTTATGTCCCGACACATCAGTTCACTTCTAGCAATCGCGGCTGTTTGCGTGACCCTTGCCCCGGCGGCGGCCATCGCCGAGGCGACCCCCGCTCCCGCCCAGGGCGCAAAGTCCGCGGCCGCCGAGAAGAAGGCGGCTCCGGTCGACTGCTCCCAGGTGAAGTGCCTGGCGCTGACGTTCGACGACGGACCGGGCAAGTACGCGGGCACGCTGCTCGACACGCTCAAGAAGTACGACGCCAAGGCGACGTTCTTCCTTGAGGGCCAGTACGTCAAGAGCCGCCCCCAGTTCGTCAAGCGCATGGTCGCCGAGGGCCACGAGCTCGGCAACCACAGCTACAGCCACCCCGACTTCACCAAGAGCGACGCGGCGACGATCCGTAACGAGATCAAGAAGACGCAGGACGCGGTGAAGAAGGCCGCGGGCGTCGAGCCCAAGCTGCTGCGCCCGCCGTACGGGCTGGCCGACATCCAGGTCTCCGACATCGCCATCGAGTTCGGCATGCCGATGATCCTGTGGACCGCGGGCTCCGCCGACTGGAGCTCCAAGAACGTCAAGGCCATCCAGAAGCAGACGCTGGCCGTGGCCAAGCCGAACGGCATCATCCTCATGCACGACTGGGTGAAGCAGACCGTGGACGGCATGCCGGCGCTGATCAAGACCCTGAAGAACAAGGGTTACCACCTGGTCACGGTGTCCGACGTGATCAAGGACCAGAACCTGGAGCCCGGCGACATCTTCCCCGTTCCCGCAGGCTGGGAGAGATGAGTATCGTTCGCGTTTAATCGGACGACTTTCGCTGGAGGGTGCTCGTGGCCTTCGTCAACTGGGCGCGCAATCAGACGGGCACCCCGGCCGAGATCCGCGTACCGGCCCGCGCCGACGACGTCGTACGCGCCGTGCGCGACGCCGCCGGCTCCGGCCGCCGCGTACGCATGGTGGGGACGGGCCACTCCTTCACCGGAGTGGCCCTCACCGAGGGCATCATGCTCAGGCCGGACGCGCTCACCGGCATCGTCTCCCTGGCGGACGACCGGGTGACCGTCCAGGCCGGCACCCCCTTACGCGTGCTGAACGAGCTGCTCGCCGAGCGCGGCCTGGCCCTGGCCAACATGGGCGACATCACCGAGCAGACCGTCGCGGGGGCCGTACAGACCGGGACCCACGGCACGGGACGCGACAGCGGCGGGCTCGCCGACCAGATCGCCGAGCTGGAGATGGTGCTCGCCGACGGCACTTTGACCACGGCCTCCCCCGGCGACGACCTCTTCGACGCCGCCCGCGTGGGCCTCGGCGCGCTCGGCGTCCTGACCACCGTCACCCTCCGCGTCGAACCCGCCTTCCTGCTGCACAACCGGCGGCGCAAGCTCGCGCTCAGCGAGATGCTCGGCGCGCTCGACGAGCTGACCTCCGCCAACGAGCACCTCGACTTCTTCTGGCTGCCGCACACCGACGCCTGCCTGGTCAAGACCAACAACCGCAGCCCAGGGCCGCCCCGGCCGCCCTCCCCCGCCCGGCGCTGGCTGGAGACCGTCTTCCTGGAGAACACCGTCTTCGGCGCCGCCTGCGCGCTCGGCGCCCGGCTGCCCGCGCTCATCCCGCGCATCAACGCCGTCAGTGCCGCCGCGCTCGGGGAGTCGTCGTCGGTGGACCTGTCGTACAAGCAGTTCACCGCGCGGCGCGACGTGCGCTTCCTGGAGATGGAGTACGCCGTCCCGCGCGAGCGGCTGGCCCAGGCGCTGCGCGAGGTGCGCGACCTCATCGAGCGGATGGACTGGAAGATCACCTTCCCCGTGGAGGTGCGGGTGACGCCGCCCAGCGACGCGTGGCTGTCCACCGCGTACGGGCGCGCCACGGCCTACGTCGCCTGCCACGTCTACCGGCCGACGCCGAACCCGGCGTACTTCGCGGGCGTCGAGGAGATCATGACCCGCCTGGGCGGGCGGCCGCACTGGGGCAAGCTGCACACGCGGGACGCCGCCTACCTGGCCAAGGCGTACCCGCGGTTCGCCGACTTCGTCGCGCTGCGCGACCGCCTGGACCCCGGCCGGCTGTTCGCCAACGCCTACCTGGACACCGTCCTGGGCTGACCCGCCTCAACCGGGCGGCTCGGGGCTGCTCCCGCCGTTCCCGCCGTTCTCGCCGTTCCTGGGGTTCCCGCGGGGCCTGCCGTTCCTGCCGCGCCTGCGCCGACTTGCCGGTGACTTGCTCGTGCGCCGTCCGCCCGGTCAGCGCCTGGTGGACGAGGACGCCACGCCCTTCCCCCGGATCAGTGCTTCCTCACACCATGCGTTCGGTAAAGAGCTTTCTCGTGAATAGACGTGAGTGCGTGTCCCGGTGCTCGTGCGACCTGCGTGACAGGCACCCTTGTAACTCGTGCCCCGACGACTCGGCCTGCCCTCCGTGTACCTCGCCGCGGCTGTGGCAACGGCTGCCACGACCGCCGTCCCCTTGGCCATGACGCCCGCCTCCGGTCTCGCCCTGCGCGACACGCCGCAGGAGCCCGCCCGCCCCTACGTCGTCACGGCCCGCGACCGCGCGGCCGCGCGCGACCTCGTCGGGGAGGTGCGCTGGCGGGTACGCCGCTACTACACCTCGGCGCTGCCCGGCCTCGCGACCTTCCTCACGCCCGCCGAGCTGGCCGAGCTGCGCGCCGACCCGCGCGTCCAGACGATCGAGCCCGACCGTGAGATCCACGCCATGGCCACCCGCGAACCCACCCGCCGCGCCCCGGCCGGAGCCAGAGGCGACGGCACCACCGTGTACGTCGTGGACAGCGGGGTCAAGGTCCGCCGCGACCGGTTCGACGACCGGGCCTGGCGGGCCTTCGACGCCACCGGCGGCACCGGGCGCGACTGCCGCGGTCACGGCACCCGCGTCGCGTCCCGCGCCCACCGCGCCGCGCCAGAGGCGGGCATCGCGTCCATACGCGTCCTCGGGTGCGCCGGCACGGGGACGCTGTCGGACGTCCTGGCCGGGCTCGACTGGATACACCGGCACGCCCGGGGCCCCTCCGTGACCGCGCTGGCCATCGACGGCGCCGACTCCCCCGCCCTGGCCAGGGCCGCGGGGTCGCTGTCGCGCTCGGGGATGTTCGTCGTGGGGACCGCCGACGTAGGCGCCTGCCACGTCACCACCGAGGGGCTCGCCTTCTCCGCCCGCGCGCCGTATCTGGCCGGACTCGCCGCCCGTCACCTGGCACTTCACCCCAATTCAGGACCGGCCGCCCTGGCCGACCGGCTCGGCTGCTCGACGGCGCGGGGCGCGATTCGCCAGAACCCGTCGCGGCCACATAACCTCCTCATGCGCGATGGCGGGCTCTAGAGGTATGGACTCCAATGTGACCGGCGTCACATCGCCCATGGGCTATCCCAGGAAGGCGATGTTCGGACATGCCGGGTACGGTGCTGGCAGGCAACCGGCACACGCGAGAGACTCAAGGGTCCGGGGGAAGAATGGCGACGCTGACGAAGGGACTCGCATGCAGGAGCTCCGACTCGTCGCGGTGAGTGAGGACGGCACCTACCTCGTGCTGGCTACTGCCGGGCGAGGGACGCGCTTCACGCTTCCCGTGGACGACCGGCTCCGTGCTGCCGTCCGCGGCAACTTCTCCCGTCTCGGCCAGTACGAGATCGAAGTGGAGAGTCCGTTGCGCCCCAAGGAGATCCAGGCCCGCATCCGCGCCGGAGAGACGGCGGAGGAGATAGCCGCGACCGCCGGGATCCCGGTCGAGCGTGTCCGCTGGTTCGAGGGGCCGGTGCTCCAAGAGCGGGAATACGTCGCCCAGCAGGCGCAGCGCGTCGCCGTACGCATGCCAGGAGAGTCAGCGCCAGGGCCCACGCTCGGCGACCTCGTGGCCGAGCGCCTCACCAGGCGCGGCGTGCCCACCGACGAGATCGACTGGGACAGCGCCAAGCGCGACGACGGCCTCTGGCGCGTCAAGCTCGGCTACGTCTGGAACGGTCACACCCGCCACGCCGAGTGGCTCTTCGATCCGCGCAAGCGCCACGTCACCCCGCACGACGACGAGGCGCTCCGGCTGTCCGCCGCCGACTTCGACCCCGAGCCGCCGGTGGTCGAGGACACCACGGTGACGCCGTTCGCGCCGCGCGTGGCCAAGCTCCAGCCGGTGCCGCCGCTCTCCTCCGAGACGCTGCCGTTCCCGTCCGTGGTGCGCCGCGAGCCGGAGGAGCCGGCCGTGGGCTACGAGCCGGCCGGCCGCAGTGGCGACGGCCCGTACCCGTCGACGCGCGGCACCCGCGACTCCTCCCACGACGACGACTTCTTCGACCCGCCCGCGCCGGCCGAACCGCCCGCGGCCTCGGACGCATCCACCCGCGATGAACGCCGTCCCGCCCCCTTCGACCCGCTGACCCGCGATCCCGCGCGGCAGGAACCGGCCGCACGCGAGCCCTTCCACCCGCCCACGCATGAGCAGTCGCGGCCCGAACCGGGCCGCGAGACCGGCTACACCCGCCCCGGCGACCCGACCCGCCGCGGCGGGTCTTCGCCATGGCTGCCCGACTTCAGCTCCGGCCGCGACCCCGAGTCCGCGATCTACGCCCCAGCCGACCGCACCCCTGACACCACCGACCGAGTCCCGGGCACCGCCGACCGTATGCCCGGCACCGCCGAGCCCTCGCACGCGGCCGATCGCACCCCGGTCACCGCCGAGCCCACCCGCCCGGCCGACCACACCTCAGGCGCCACCGAGCCCATTCGCCCGGCCGATCACGCACCTGTCACCGAGCCCAACGGTCCGGCCGACCGTGACTCCGCCGCGCCCCAGAGCCGGCCCGCTGACACGCCACAGACCGCTTCCGCCGCCACCGCGCCTCCTGAGCAGGCCACCCAACTCCGGCCCCAGGCTCCTGCGCCCGCCGCCGAGCACATCACGCAGCAGCAGCCCATCACCACGCAGCCGCCTGCCGACGCGACGACCACCGTCCAGCAGCCGGCACCCGCCACATCCCCGGCGACCGCTGCCGAAGCGCTCACGCCCGCTCAGGAGGTGGCGGCACCCTCACCCGAGGCCGCTGCCCCTGCACCCGAGCAGCCTCAGGCCACCACGGACGCCGCTGCCACGGCGACCGAGCCCGACCTCGTCACCGCGACCGCCGAGCCGACCACCGCCACTGAGTCCCAGCCCGGCACCGCCGCTGAGTCCCTGGCCAGCACCACCGCTGCGCCTCAGGCCACCACCGCCACTGACACCCCGGCCAGCACCGCCACTGAGCCTCAGGCCACCACCGCCGCTGAGCCCGCAGCCAGCACAACCGCTGCTCCTGTGGCCAGCACCATCGCTGCGCCTCAACCCAACGCCGCCGCTGAGCCCCAGGCTCAGGCCCAGGCCACCGCCGACGCTGTCGCACCCGCCGCACCCGACGCAGCGGCCACCTCTGCGTCGCCCGGAAGCACGACCTCCGAGGCAGCCGAGCCCAAGACCGAGGCCGCCTCGCCAGCAGTCGAGCCCAAGACTCCGGAGGTCTCCGCGACCGCCGAGGCGTCGGCGCCCACCCAAGCCGCCCGCGAGGCCACACCGGCGCAGGCGGCAGAGACGGCGCCGGCCGTGCCCGCTGCGGAGCCCCAGGCCGAGACGCCCGAGGCCCAGGCCGCGCCCACCGACGCTCCGGCAACCCAGCCTGAGCCCGCCGACGCTCCGGCAACGCAGGTCGCGCCCACCGACGCTCCGATGGCCCAGGCCGTGCCCGCCGACGCTCCGGCGACCCAGCCCGAGCCCACCGGTGCCCCGGCAGCTCAGGCCGCGCCCACGGATGCACCAGCGGCCCTGGCCGCGGCTGGGGATGCGCCGGTGACCCGGGCCGAGGCTGCCGACGTCTCCGCTGCCGGCACCGAGTCCGCTGCGGCACAAACCGGTACCGCTGCGGCACAAGACGACGCCGCTCCGAAGGCCGAGTCCGTCACCTCTGAGGCGGAGAAGGCGGTCACCGTAGACACGCCCGCCGAGGTTTCCTCGCCTGAGCCCGCCGCCGCTTCCGTACAGGAGCCGACGGCTCAGCCCACCGCCGGCCCGGCGCCGACGCCCATCGCCGAGCAGACCTCCAGCGCGGACGAGCCTGCCGCGCCCGAGAAGGCGGCCACGCCCGAGCCGTCCGAGAACGCGACCGCTCCTGAGCCGCAGAAGACTCAGGAGCCGGAGAAGGTGCGGGAGCCGGCGGCCGCGGCCGAGCAGCAGGACGCCGATCGTGGGAAGAAGTCCGCGGAGCCCGTCCAGGAGCCGAAGCCGCGTCCGGCGCCCAAGCCGAAGCCCGCCCCTCCTGCGGTCCCGGCCGCACGGGCGGGCAAGGACGACGGCAAGGAGGAGCCCGCCGTCCAGGTGCCCGCGCCTAAGCCCGCTCCGGGCCGGCGCAAGGGTTCGAGGGGCCGCCGCGCGTCCGTTCCGACGTGGGACGAGATCATGTTCGGCGCCCGCCGCCAGGACTGACCGCTCCCCACCCGGCCAGGGAAAACCCCTCCACGGCCAACCCACCCAAACCCAGCAACACCCGCACAAGACACCCGGACGGACAACACACCACCCGGTCAACGCACCACCCGCTTTACACGCAAGCCATCACCCCGCCGTGGCGGCACCGGGACACGGCGCCACCCGGACACCGCGCCACCCGGCCAAGACATCCCGGACGGCGCCCCCAGACAACTTCGGCGCCCCCGGACAACTTCGACGCCCGAGTCCGTCGGTGTCCGAGTCCTCCGGTGTCCGAGCCCTCCGGTGTCCGAGCCCTCCGCGGTCCGAGCCCTCCGCTGTCCGGACGCTCGCGCAGCCGAGACCGTCGGCACCACAGCGCAGCGGCACGCGAATGCGCCCGCGCGTGGACACGTTTGAAGCGGAACGCCGCGGCGATCCCAAGGCGTCCGTGCCACGCCCGGCCCCCAGGGCGTCGCCGCCCACCGCCTGCCGCCCTGACCATCGCCTGCGGTGAGCGCCGCCGCACGCCGGCCTTTCCCGTTCGAACCTCCGCCCCAACCCGCGTCGCCCGCTGTGCCCGGATCCCTGCGCATCTCGACCTCTCACGGCAGACCAAGGTCATCGGTGTCAGGGGGATGATGGCCAGCGGGCGGAGATCGCCTCCAGCGTCCCCGTTCGGGCCTCCGCCCCAACCCCACATTGCCCCGGCGTGTCCAGACCCTGCGCATGCCGACCGCTCACGGCGTCGTCTCGATGTCAGGGGCGGCATCAGGAGCGGCGGAGGGGATCGCCTCCCGCCGTCCCGTCCCCGTGAGGGTTCTGGTTGAGGAAGGGGGCAAGCCATTCCGGGGTCACTTCGGTGGAGAGGTCGACGGCCTGGGTCATCGATACGTCCATGGCCGAGTAGCCGCCCTTGCCCGCGCCCACGCCGGCGATCAGCGTGAGCACCCCGGCGCGCCGCTGGAACCAGGTCTGCCGGAGTCGCCAGCCCACCACGGCGCGGCGTTCGACCACGGCCTGGGCGCGCCGGAGCGACCCTGACCGTACGGAGAGCCGGCGGCCGTCGTAGCCGTGGCCGAGTGAGGCGTACCGGTCGAGGCCGAGCGGGACGCCGGCGGCGGCGAGCAGCAGGGTCACGATGAGGAGCATCCACCAGATCATCGTCCCGAAGAGCCACACGCCGACCGCGCTCACCAGGGCCGCCGCCGCCCAGGGGGCGATGGCGCGGAACAGCCGCCGCTGCCGGGCCACGGGCGGATGGGGACGCAGGTCGCCCCGGTAAGGGCCGATCGCGTCGCCGGTGACCTGGAAGGCGACGCTACGCGGTACGTCGGGCAGGAGTTGCCCACGCGTCTCCGAGTCGCCGAGCCCCGTCACGATCGCCCAGGCGCGGACGACCCCGGCCCAGCGTTCGGCCAGGCCGTCCACGATCTCGTAGCCGCGTACGCGCTGGAACTCCAGCGACACGCTGCGCCGGTTGATCAGCCCGCGCTCGGCCACCAGGTAGCCGTCGCGGCGCTTGAGGCGGAAGTCCCAGTTGAAGACGGCGTACATGACCCCGCCCGCGACCGGCATCGCCAGCACGAGCAGCACCGCGACGGCGAGCAGCAGGTACGGGTGGTCCCAGAGCCACTGCCCGGCGTTCCAGGCGGCGTCCCGGCCGAAGCCCAGCTCGTCGCCCCACTGAAACGCCAGCCCCACGGCACCGCCGGCGAAGGCGAAGGGGGTGAGGAGGTACGCGCCGGACAAAGGCCCGTACAACAGCCACTTCCTGGGCACGGCGAAGATCGTGCGTTCGGCGGGCTGGGCCGGCTCATGGGCCGGGGCGCCGGGGGCCGCCGGTGTGGACGTGCGGCGGAGGAGGACGGCTTTGAGGCGTTCGGCCTCGTCCAGGGTGACGCCGGCGAGCTTGGCCTCCTCCTCGTCGCCGCTCGCCCCTGTGTCGATCTTGAGCACGGCGAGGCCGAGCAGCCGGTGCATGGGCGGGGTGGAGACGTCGACGCCGCGGATCCGCTCCAGGGGGATGGTCCTGATCGAGCGGCTGATCAGCGACTGCTTGGTCTCCAGGCGGTCGCCGACGATCTCGTACGTGAACGTCGCCCAGCGGACGACGGCGTACACCACGGCGGCGACGACTCCCACCGCCGCGAAGCCGTACGACCTGGCCGAGAAGCCGCCCACGAACAGCACGCCCACCAAGGGGAGGAGGAGGGAGGGCAGCATGCGTACGGGGTCGATCAGCAGCACCTTGGGACTGAGCCGCTGCGGCGCCCGCCCCGTCTGGGGGTAGGGGTACGGCCCCTCGGGCCCTTCCCACGGCCCCCGCTCCCCACCCGCTCCAGGAAGCGGCACCGGCTGACCCGACACCGGCTGACCCGACACCGGCTGACCCGACACCGGCTGCCCCCCGGGCGGATGAGGGACCCCCATCCCAGGAGGCGGGACAGGACCCGGACCCTGCGAGCCCCCGTCCGGGGCCTGGCGGCGGTCGTCGTCGGATGGAGGGTGCTCTGGGGTGCCGGGGTGGTCCGGGGTGCCGGGGTGGTCCGGGGTGCCGGGGTGGTCCGGGGTGCCGGGGTGGGGGTCGGTCATGTGGCGTCGTCCCGGAGTTGCTCGGCGCGGTGCGCGAGCTGCTCGGCCAGACCCGCCGCCACGTGGAAGTCGAGGCCCTTGATGGTGGACGAGCCGGCGTGGGACGCCGTACGGATCTCAAGGGTGGCCAGGCCGAGCATGCGCTCGAACCAGCCCTGCCCCTTGTCGACCGTCTGGATGCGGCTCACGGGCACGAACACCCACTCCCTGGTCAGGAACCCCGACCTGGCATAGACGACGTCGCCTGACAGCTCCCAGCGGTGCACGGCGTACCGTACGAACGGCTCGGCCACCAGGAACGGCAGCACCACGACGAGGACCGCCACGGGCAGCAGCCACGAGTCCTCAGCGAACCAGTCGGGCACCCATGACCACCCGCTCCCGCCCACCCACGTGGACACCAGCAGCGCACCGCCCATGAAGAACAAGAACGCGATCAACGATTCGAGGAGCCACAACCTGATCGCCTTGGGCGAGACGCGGTTCGCCGGATCGCGCAGCGGGCCTGTTGACGTCACAAGCCCAGCTTAGGGTGCGAACCGGGCAGGCGATCAGTTCACCTGCGGTACGAATCCACCGCCTCACCCGATATCCGGGCCTACCATCCTGTCTCGCCCATCCCCCCGGATCGGGAAGGTCCCGGGGCGGGCGGTAAAGATCCCCGGTGCGGCACGGCGTGTCGGGTCGGAGGGCCGCCGGGGCGGTGCCATGCTCGGTGGCGGCCAACCGCAGGCTGTCGAGCTTGGCCACGTCGGCGGCGCCACGTTCGTGCCAGCCAGGCCCGGCAAGCGCGTGACCGCACCACTGCGCGATCGCCTCACGCAACGTGGCAGCCGCCGTCCACGGAAACAGCGCAGCCGAAACTCCGCAGGAAGCACCGAAGACGGAGCCCCGGTGATTGCGCACCGGAGCGGTTCCGCTACCCTGCTGTTCGAGCTGGCACACCTGGTTTTTCTGCTGGACGCCCGGTCCGAAACCTATGTCCCTTTTCGGGCAATTGACCGGGGATCTCCCGATCGCCCCCATACGCGATGAACTCGCAGGTGGCAAGGCTGTATCGGTGCGTGAGACAGAGCCCCGCGAGACCTCCTCATGCCCTGTTCATGTGGCCAACTTCACTACCCGGATGCCGTCATTCTGGCTGTTTTCGGATCCTTTACCGACCACGGACCATCGAGAAACGGTCTGCGCACCGCCGAGACCCGCGTAGCATCATCCGGCATGGGGCTGTGTAACACGGCATCACGCGTGCGACGCGTCACCGCCACTGTGACGGCGGTGGGTGTCGCGTTCGCCTTGTCAGGTTGCGGCAGTCTCGGTTTCATCGGCAGATCACAGGCGAAGGACATCGCGGAGATCAACGTCACGAGTCCTGAGCTGCGCGAGGGCAAACCGCTGCCGCGCGAATACTCCTGTCACGGCGACCAGGGCAGCCCCCCGCTGCGCTGGTCGAGCCAGCCGCTGTCCGAGGCGAAGTCGATCGCGATCGTGGCCGACAGCCACACGGGGTCCGATTCGGCCGTCCACTGGGTGATCTACAACATCCCGGCGACCACGACCGAGCTCGGCCCCAACGCCGCCGCCGACCCGCCTGAGGGCTCCGGTCAGGCGGCGGTGACCAGCGGGCGGGCCGGCTACGAGCCGCCCTGTGAGGACAAGGCAAGCTATCGGTTCACCGTCTACACGCTGGACGACAAGGTCGAGAGCGCCGAGGGCGCGGAGCTTCCGCAGATCTTGAAGCAGATCGCGAACCAGACCATCGCCCGGGGGCGGCTCACGGCGGTGAACATCGAGTGAACACCTGAACACGGCATGTGGTGCCGGTGTACCAATTCTTCACGTAGGGTGTGACAACTCTCATAGTGGTCCGACACAATCAGATCCAATCGTTAGGCACTGGTGATCAAAGGGGGCAGATCGCGTCGATGGCCGCGCGATCTCATCGGTGCCAGAGGGAGGCCATGGCTTTGAGGGTGGTGCAATGATCGCGGTCGTAGTGAGCTTGGTCGCTGTCGTGCTCCTCGTGCTCGTCGTCGTGGCACTGGGCATGCGTTCGATGAACCGCAGGGAGAGCTCGCTTCCTCCGGAACGGCTGAAGGAGATGGCCGAGAAAGAGGAGCAGACCCAGACTCGTTCGACGGACGAGTTCTCGAAGCATGAGCCCCGGATGGCCAACTTCAGCCCCGATTTCAGCCCCATAGACGAGCCGAAACCCAAGCCGGTCCGCACCGGCCAGCGTGGCCGTCGTGGCGTCGACGAGTGGGGCAACCCCACCAACGACGACGATGACGAGGAGTTCTGGGCCAGCATCCGCAGTGACGCGGAGGAGGGCGGGTTCGGTGCGGGTGGCACCGTCGCCGCCAGGAAGGCCGCCTCCCGTCCCGTCGAGCGCCCGTCCGAGCGCCCGTCCGAGCGTGAGCGTCCCGCCGAGCGCGAGCAGCAGCGTCCCGCCGCCCAAGCCGACCGGCCCACCGACCGGCCCACCGACCGGCCCGCAGCGCGGCCCGGCGGACGTTCCTCCGGACGTCCCGCCGAGCGGTCCGGTGAGCGCCCCGCCAAGCGGCGTCCCGCCAAGCCGCAGCCCGCCGCCTCCGTCGACCCCAACGCGGCCACCGTGCAGGCCCCGCTCCCTCAGCGCCAGCCCGCCGCCGCCAACCTCGCCGACCTCGTGGAGCCGCAGAAGCGGGCCAAGCCCTCGCAGTCCGAGCTGGCCGACCAGCGCACGGTGACGTTCGCGGCGCCGACCGCCGACGTGATGAGCATCCTCGCCCCCGGCGCCCAGCCGGTTCCGGCCCCCACGCCGCCCGAGCCCGCCACGAGGCCCGCCCAGAGGTCCAGCCAGAGGCCGGCCCCGGTGGCCTCCAGCGGCGTCTCCTCCAACTACCCAGCCACGGGCGGCGGCTACGGCGCGGGTTCGGCGAGCGGCTCCTATCCCGCCACCCCCGCGGCGACCGGCAGCGGCTCGTTCCCCGCGGTCAGCCCCACCTCCAGCGGCAGCTTCCCGGCCGCTCCCGTCGCGCCGATCCACGGCGCCCCGACGAGCGACCCGTTCCCCGCCTACAGCGGCACGCCCGACCCGCTCGACCCCTCCTACGGCAACACCGCGCGGCCCGGCAGCACGTCCGGCTCGTGGCCCGCCGCCTCGCCCGACATCCTCGACGACCCGGCGCCGAGCGACACCCCCTACGGCGGGGCCAGCTCCTGGCCGGCGTTCGAGCAGCCCGCCGCGCGCTCGTCCTACCCCGCCTCCTACGAGGTGCGCTCCGGTTACGCCGTGGCCGACGACTCCGACCCGCTCACGAGCCCCTCCCCCGCCACCGGCACCCCGACCGTGCCGGGCCGGGCGGTCTCCAACTACGACGTGCTCTCGGCTCCCACGCCGCCTCCGGCGCAGCCGGCGTCCCCGTTCGCGGTGGGTGCGTACGAAACGGGTGACATCACCACCAGTCCGGCGGCGTCCTGGCCGGAGCCTCCGGCGCCGGAGGGCGGCTGGCCCGCGTACGGCGGCGGCAAGGAGAAGGAGGGCGGCCGCGGGAGCCACCGCAGGTCGGCCCCCGAGCAGGACCTTCCACACGACTATTACAGATGATCTTTCGTACCCATTAATCCGTAAAACCAGCGTGACGCCCCCCTAAAGCGAGGGAGACGGAGCAATAGGGTTTGCTCCATGTTCCGCGACACGAAGAGTAGCTGGCTGGGCACCCTCCGATACGACGTGCCGGCCTCGCTCGTGGTTTTCCTCGTCGCGGTGCCCCTCTCCCTGGGCATCGCGATGGCCTCGGGAGCGCCGCTCGTCGCCGGGCTGATCGCCGCCGTGGTCGGTGGCGTCGTGGCGGGCGCCCTGGGCGGCTCGGCGGTGCAGGTGAGCGGCCCCGCCGCGGGCCTGTCGCTGGTGGTCGTGGACCTCGTGCACACCTACGGCTGGCGGGCCACCTGCATGATCACCCTGCTGGCGGGGACCGTTCAGCTCGTGCTCGGGGTGTTCAAGGCGGCCAGGGCCGCGCTGATGGTCTCGCCGGCCGTCATCCACGGCATGCTGGCCGCCGTCGGCGTGATCATCGCGCTCGCCCAGCTGCACATCGTGCTCGGCGGCAGCTCCCAGCGCTCGGCGGTGGCCAACCTGGTGGAGCTGCCCGGCCAGATCGCGAACCTGCACGGGCACAAGGTCGCCGTCGGCGTGCTGACGATCCTGGTGCTGGCGCTGTGGACGCGGCTGCCCAAGCCGGTCAAGGTGGTGCCGGCGCCGCTGGCGGCACTGTTCGCGGCGGCGGTCACGGCGTGGGCGTTCGGCTGGGACGTGACGCGGGTCGACCTGTCCGACAGCGTGACGGAGTGGGCCTTCCCCGTGCTGCCGCAGGGCGACTGGCACCTGGTGGTGGCCGCGGTGCTGCTGGTGGCGCTGCTCGCGGGCTGCGAGTCGCTGCTGTGCTGCGTGGCCGTGGACGGCCTGCACACCGGCCGCAGGGCCGACCTCGACCAGGAGCTGACCGGCCAGGGCGTGGCCAACATGGTCACCGGCGCGCTCGGCGGGCTGCCGGTCGCCGGGGTGATCGTGCGCAGCAGCGCGAACGTGCAGGCGGGCGCGCGTACCCGGTGGTCGGCGATCCTGCACGGGGTGTGGGTGCTGGTGTTCGCGTTCGGGTTCGGCTGGACGATCACGCTGATCCCGCTGGAGGCGCTGGCGGCGCTGCTGGTCTTCATCGGCGTGCAGATGGTGAACCTGGGCCACGTCAAGAAGGTGCACGGGCACGGCGAGGTGCCGGTGTACGTCGTGACGATGGTCGCGGTCATCCTGCTCGGGCTGGCCGAGGGCGTGCTGGCCGGGCTGGCGCTGGCCGCGCTGCTGGCGCTGCGCCGCCTCACCATGGTGACCGTGCTCAGGCGGGAGGACCGAGAGGGCCGGCTGCGGGTGACGATCTCGGGGTCGCTGACGTTCCTGGGCGTGCCGCGGCTGACCCACGAGCTGCGGGCGGTGCCCACCGGCGCCCACGTGGACCTCGACCTGAACATCGACTTCATGGACAACGCGGCCTTCGAGGCCCTGCACTCCTGGCGGCTCGACCACGAGCGCACGGGCGGCACGGTGGACATCGACGAGCTGCACGACGAGTGGTACACGCTGGCCGCGAGCGGGGGACGTACGCTGCCGAAGAAGTCGCCGCTGAAGGCGCCCGACCGGTCGTGGCTGCCGTGGGCGCACCGGCGCCGCGCCCCCGCCGAGCCGCCTGACAGCGTGGGGGCCGAGTGCCAGCTCACCGCGGGCGCGCGCGAATACCACCGCCGTACGGCGCCGCTCGTCCGCCCGATCTTCACCGAGCTGGCCCGCAAGCAGCAGCCGTCGCACCTGTTCATCACCTGCGCCGACTCCAGGATCGTGCCCAGCCTCATCACCGCGAGCGGCCCGGGTGACCTGTTCACCGTGCGCAACATCGGCAACCTCGTGCCCCGCAGGGGCGCCGAGCCGCACGACGACTCGGTGGTGGCCGCCATCGAGTACGCCACGCAGGTGCTGAACGTCCGGACCATCACGGTGTGCGGGCATTCGGGGTGCGGGGCCATGGCGGGGGTGCTGAGCGGCGGCGTGCAGGCGGGCAGCCTGCCGGGGCTGCGCCGGTGGCTGCGGCACGGGCACCACAGCCTGGCCACGTTCATCGAGCTCGAGGGCGACCGGCTGCACAGCGGGGCGCTGGACGTGCTGTGCCGGGTGAACGTGCAGCAGCAGCTGGAGAACCTGCGGACGTACCGGAAGGTGGACGAGCAGGTCAGGGCGGGGAAGCTGGAGCTGGTCGGGCTGTACTTCGACATCGGCTCGGCCCGCGTGCACATGGTGCCGCCGCTGCGGCCCGCCACCCCGTTCGTCGGCATGCCCGCCCGCCGGGTGATGACCGCCGATCGCCGCGTTCTGGGTAATCCTCCGCAGACCGGGCGCGGCGCGCGCGGTTAGGGTCGCGGTGCC
The DNA here is from genome assembly GCF_040677005.1 of Nonomuraea sp. NPDC049421. Classification (NCBI taxonomy): domain Bacteria; kingdom Bacillati; phylum Actinomycetota; class Actinomycetes; order Streptosporangiales; family Streptosporangiaceae; genus Nonomuraea; species Nonomuraea sp. NPDC049421. Next base: position 100,055 of record NZ_JBFAQA010000015.1, on the reverse strand, counting down.
AGCGAGGTTCGGCCGTCTGCCCACGGCGTTCCTCGTGACGCCGGTCCTGGCTCCCAGGGGCCGGAGGGGCGGAGGTGCCCGTTCGCCACGCCCTGTCGCGGTTCGTCGCGGCGGGGTGCCGGCGGTGGCGCGATGTCCGGGACGATCACCTCCGCCCCTCGTCGCTCCTCGTCGCTCCCGGCGGGGCATGCTGGAGGGATGACCGCGTTCCAGCATCCCCGTTTCGCTCAGGCGTACGTAAGGGCGTCCGAGCTCGCCGACCGGCGCGGTGCGTACGCGCACCGCCGCCGCCTGCTGGCGGGCCTGCACGGCCGGGTGATCGAGATCGGCGCCGGCAACGGCCGCAACTTCCCCCACTACCCGCCGTCCGTCACGGAGGTGGTGGCGGTGGAGCCGGACGACACGCTGCGCGCCCACGCGGTCGCGCAGGCCAGGTCGGCGCCGGTGCCCGTGTCGGTGGTGCCGGGTCACGCCGACGCGCTCCCGGCCGGCGACGGCACGATGGACGCGGCGGTCGTGTCGCTGGTGTTGTGCTCGGTGCCCGCGCAGAGCCGGGCGCTGGCGGAGATCGTGCGCGTGCTCGCCCCCGGCGGGCGGCTGCACTTCTACGAGCACGTACGCTCCCCGCGCCGCGCCACCGGCCTGCTGCAGGACCTGCTCACCCCGGCCTGGCGCCGGGCGGCGGGCGGCTGCCACCCGAACAGGGACACGGTGGCGGAGATCGTACGGGCGGGCTTCGAGGTGACGGAGATCGACCGCTTCCCCTTCGCCCCGCAGCCCCCGATCCCGCCCTTGACCCATGTCCTCGGCACCGCCGTCTTCAAGGACTGATCAGCGCAGGTTGCCGAAGAACCGCCGCATGTCCTCCACGAGGAGGTCGGCCGCGTCCTGGGCGGCGAAGTGGCTGCCCCGGTCGTAGACGTTCCAGGAGACGATGTTCTTGTGGTCGCGCCGGGCGAACGTCTTGATCGACTGGTAGTCCCAGGCGAAGTTGGCCAGGCCGAGCGGCACGGTCGTCGGCTCCGGCACGGTGGTGCCCCGGCCGTTGGTCTTCTGGGTGGCGGGGGCGGTCGCCGCGTCCTCGTAGTAGAGCCGGGCGGCTGAGGCGGCGGTGTTGGTCAGCCAGTAGATCATCACGTTGGTGAGCACGACGTCGGGGTCGAGCGGGCCGAGGAGCTGGGCGTGCCAGCCCAGCAGGCCGGCGGGCGAGTCGGCCAGGGCGTGCGCGAGGGTCTGCGGCTCGGTGGACTGCAGCTTGTCGTAGGCGCCCCTGTTCTCGGTGAACCACTTGGCGAAGTCGAGCTTGCCGCGCTCGTCCTCGGTGAGCTGCTCCAGCTCGGCCGGGTCGCCGGAGGGGAAGGAGAAGACCTGCGTGACGTGCACGCCGACGACGTGCTCCGGGTCGGTGCGGCCCACCTCGGGCGAGATGAGCGAGCCCACGTCGTTGCCGGCCGCGCCGTAGCGGTCGTACCCGAGCCTGCGCATCAGCTCGGCCCAGGCGCGGGCCACCCGATAGCGGTCCCAGCCGCGCTCCTTGGTGGGGCCGGAGAGGCCGAAGCCCGGCAGCGACGGGATGACCAGGTGGAACGCGTCCGCCGGGTCGCCCCCGTGGGCCCGGGGGTCGGTGAGCGGGCCGATCACCTCCAGCCATTCGGCCACCGTGGCCGGCCAGCCGTGGGTCAGGATCAGCGGGGTCGCGTCCGGCTCCGGCGAGCGCACGTGCAGGAAGTGGATGGTCTGCCCGTCGATCTCGGTGGTGAACTGCGGGTACGTGTTCAGCCTCGCCTCCCAGGCACGCCAGTCGTAGCCCGTGCGCCAGCGCTCGACCAGCTGCTTGACGTACCCGACCGGGACGCCGTACTCCCAGCCGGGCGGCACCCGGCCGGCCGGGGCGGAGTCGTCCGGGGGCAGCTCCTCGGCCCAGCGGGTCCGTGCCAGCCGCTGCTGGAGGTCGTCGAGGTCGTCCTGGGGGACGTCGATCCGGAACGGGACGATGTCGTTGCTCATGAGGCCAAGCTAGACACCGAATAGGCACAGTCCGTTCCTAATGGAGAGACGGGAATCGGAGCCGCACCTTGAGCGTCCTGGCCGCCGCCTGCCGTGACCATGAGCGGCCGCCTGGCGTCACCGGGGCCCGGGTCGTCGTGCACGCCGCTGCCACCGCGCCGCCCCCCGGCTCTTGAGACGGCCGGCGGTGATCAGCCGAGGACGGGGAAGTTGCTGCGGAAAGTGCCGCGCGGGTCGCGGGCGCGCTTGATGGCGCGGAGGCGGTCCAGGGTCTCCGGGGTGAAGGCGGCGGCGGCGCGTTCGCCGGGCGCGAGGAAGGTGAACGGCTTGCGGCCCGTGGTGTGCGGGATGAGCGGGTCGGTGATCTGCCGCATGCGGTCGCGTACGGCGGCGCCGCCGTCGGCCCCGGGGATGCCGAACAGGTACAGCGCGAACGGCTCCTCCAGGTGACCCGCGGGGGTGCCGGACGGGCGGGCGAGGGCGCCGCCGAGGTGCCGGACCTGAACGCTGAGCAGCGGTTCGATGGGGCGTTCCAGCAGGGCCGCCGCCACCTCGTCGGTCAGGCCGGTCAGGAGTTCGGCATGGGAGCAGCCCGGACCTGGGTCGGTGGGCTCGGCGGTGATGGAGCCCAGGCGGTCGACCGGCAGCACGGCGCGTGAGTCGGAGAGCGTGCCCCCGATCTTCTCCAGCGGGCGCAGCAGGGTCTCCGCGTCGCCTGCGTCCCCGAGGAAGGTCACGTCGACCGCGACCATCGGGGCGGCGCCGGGGAAGTGCAGGAGTTCGTACCAGACGGTCAGCTCCTCCGGGGCGGTGCCGGTGATCTGGCGGTAGGCGTCCAGGACGGCCGGGGCCTTGGCGGCGGGCCACAGCATGCGCCCGCCGTACAAGGTGGGCGCGGGGTGCAGGGCGAACTCGGTCGCGGTGACGACGGCGAAGTCCCCGCCGCCGCCGCGCAGCGCCCAGAACAGGTCGGGGTCGCTCTCGGCGGTCACCCTGGCGCGGGCGCCGCCGGCGTTCACCACCTCGAAGGCGCGCACGCTCTGGGCGGCGAAGCCGTGCTTGCGGCCGAACCAGCTGAGGCCGCCGCCGAGGGTGTAGCCCGTGACGGTGACCGCGGGGCTGCTGCCGGCCAGGCCGGTGAGTCCGTACGGGCTCGCCGCCGACAGCACGCGCCCCCACGAGACGCCGGCGCCCGCGCGGGCGATCCGCTCGTCCGGGCGGACGTCGAGCTCGTCGAGGCGGCCGGTCCGCAGGAGGATCACCTCGCCGGTGTTGCCACTGGCTCCGTGGCCGCTGGGCTGGGTGGCGACGGTGAGCCCGGCCAGGCGGGCGTACCGGACCAGGGCCGCCACGTCGTCGGCGTCGGCGGCCTCGACCACGGCCCGTACGGGCTGCTCGACCGCCAGGTTCCAGGGCCGCCGGGCCAGGTCGAAGCCCTCGTCTCCCGCCACGAGCACCCTGCCGCGCAGTTCGTCCTTGATGTTCATGCTTTCCCGCCCCTTGTGATCGTTGACGGCTCCACCGTGCCGGACCGCGTCTGGGATCGAGCTGGGGTCGAGTTGAGGTGCCCTAGAGTGAGGTCCGGCATACCGGGGGAAAGGGTCATGACGGGGTTGGAGTTCCGGCTGTTCGGGCCGCTGGAGGTGACCGGCGGCGACCGGAAGGCGTTGGATCTCGGCACGCGCAAGCAGCGCGCCCTGGTGGCGATGCTCGCGCTGGAGCCCGGCCGGGTCGTGGCGCTCGACCGGCTGATCGAGGAGCTGTGGGCCGGTGAGCCGCCTGCCGGGGCGACCCGTACGTTGCAGGCGTACATCGCCCACCTTCGCCGGGTCCTGGAGCCCGGACGCCCGCCGCGCACCCCGCCCGCCGTCCTGCTGACCCGCGACCCCGGTTACCTGCTGGCCATCGCGCCGGGGCAGGTCGATCTGTGGCGCTTCACCGCCTGGGCGGACGAGGGCCGCGTGGCGCTGGCTCAAGGCGCGCATGAGAGGGCGGCCGGCGTCCTCGGCCGTGCCCTCGATCTGTGGCGTGGCGATCCGCTCGGGGAGTTCGCCGGTGAGGAGTTCGCCCAGCCCGTCGTCGCCCGGCTCGCCGAGACGCGCGTCACGGCCATGGAGGACCGCTTCGACGCCAGGCTGGCCCTGGGCGAGACGGCCTCCCTGATCCCCGGTCTCGAGGCGCTCGTCGAGCACCAGCCGTACCGGGAGCGTGCCTGGTCGTTGCTCGTGCTCGCGCTCTACCGGTCAGGCCGGCAGGCCGACGCGCTGGCCGCGCTGCGCCGCGTACGCACCCGATTGGCCGACGACCTCGGCCTGAGCCCCGGACCCGGGCTGCGCGAACTGGAGCAGGCCGTCTTCGACCAGGCACCGGATCTGCGTCCTCCCCCGGTCACCGTGACAGAGCCCGCGCCGGAGCCTGGCGAGGTCGGCCTCATCGCGCGCTCAGGCCAGCTGGAGCTGGTGCAGCATGTGCTGGGGGAGGCGCGGCGCGACCGGGGCGGCGTCGTCCTGGTCACCGGGGAGGCGGGGATCGGCAAGACCCGGCTCGTCCGCGCCGCCGCCGACCTCGCCGCCGCACGCGGCTTCCAGGTCGTCTGGGGGCAGTGCGTGGACGGCACCGCACCGGCCTACTGGCCATGGAGGCAGATTCTGCGCGAGGCCGGTGACGGCTCAGGGCTGCTGTCGGGCGGGGCGCCCGATCCCGAGCAGGACGTGTTCGGCCTGTACGAGCAGGTCGCCGACGTCCTGACGCGGAAGGAGACGCCGACGGCCGTCGTCCTGGACGACCTGCACTGGGCGGACGTCTCCTCGCTGCGGCTGCTGAGCTTCGTCGCGCAGGCGGCCGTACGGCATCGCCTGCTCGTCCTCGTCACCTGCCGCCCCGAGCCGGGCGACCATCCCGACGCGCTGCGCGACACCCTCGCCGTGCTGTCACGAGCCGGCGAACGCGTGGAGCTGCGCCCCTTCACCGCCGGCGACGTGGCGTCCTACCTGCGCGCCAAGCGGATCGCCGAAGAGCCAGGGCTGGTAGGAACGCTGCTGGAAAGGACCGGCGGCAACCCCTTCTACCTCGGCGAGCTCCTGCGGCTGCGCGGAAGCGAGCAGGCGGTGCCCGACGGCGTACGCGACGTCATCGAACGCCGCGTCGCCCGGCTGCCCGAGGAGACCCGCGCCCTGCTCCACGCGGCCTCGGTCGCCGGCCGCGACGTCGGCGCCGGCCTGCTGGAGAGCGTGACCGACAGCACGGCGGAGCAGGTGATGACGTCCCTGGAACCCGCCGTCGCGACGGGACTGCTGGTCGAGCCGCCGGACGGGGCCGACTACCGGTTCGCCCACGCCCTGGTCAGGGAGGCGCTCTACGCCGGGCTCGGCCGGCTGGCGCGATCGCGCCTGCACCTGCGCGTGGGCGAGGCCCTGGAGCCCGTGCTGCCGGAGTCGGAGTCGGCCATCCTGGCCCACCACTTCACCCAGGCCGTCCGGCTGGGCGGAGCGGACAAAGCGGTCAAGTACGCCTCCCGCGCCGCCCGCCACGCCGCCGGCCAGCTCGCGCACACCGAGGCCGTCGACTTCTGGACGATGGCCCTGTCGGCGCTGCCGCCCGGCCGGGACGGCGAACGGGCCCGCCTGCTCACCGAACGCGGCCAGGCCCACCGCGCCGTCGGCCGGCCGCAGGAGGCACGCGGCGACTGGGAGGAGGCGATCCGCCTCGCCCGGGCGATCGGCGACCGGGCGGCGCTGATCCCTGCAATCACCGCGGCCGGCGGGCCTTCCCTGTGGAACTGGCGCGCGTACGGCGTGGTCGACGACGCCATGGTGACGGTCATCGAAGAGCTGCTCGACGGCCCGCTCACCGACCCCGACCGTGCCGCGCTGCTGGGCGCGCTGGCGCTGGAGCTGCACTACGGGCCGCGCGGCGCCGAGGGCGAACGCCATGCCGCCGAAGCCGTCAGGATCGCCAGAAAGGTCGGGGACGTCCCCCTGCTGGCCAGGACGATGAACAACTACCTGCTCGCCGCGTTCCGCCCCGGCCGCAACGCCGAACGCCGCGCGATGGCCGCGGAACTGGCCGCCCTGCCCGGCCTGCCGGTCAGCGGCGAGGTGATGGCGCGGGTCTTCCTGATGTCCTGCCTGCTGCGCGACGGCGACCTGGCGAGCTGGGACCGGGAGCTGGCCCGCTGCGAGACGCTGCTGAAGGCGGCACCGCGTCCTGAGCTGGAGTCGATGGTCCGCATCGCCCAGACCGCCCGCGCCACCCTCGACGGCAGGTGGGACGACGCGGAAGAACTGCTCGCCGAGTACGGCGACCTGCAGTTCGGCTCAACGTTGTGGGGCCGGTCGTTCCGGCGCCTGGTGACGACATACACCTGCCGCCGCGCCCAGGGCCGAGTGCCCGAAATCCTGGACGACCTGACAACCGCCGCTGACACCCCCGACCTGGTCCCCCTACGACCGCTCGCCGTGCTGGCTGCCATAGAGGCGAACCGCGAAGAGCTGGCCCACGACCTGATGACCCGATGGGGCACCGAAATCCCCGACGACTGGACCACCGACTTCCTCCTCCCAGTCTGGGCCCTGGTCGCCGCCCACCTCGGCACCCCGAACCCCCGCGATCTGTACAACCGCCTGATCCCGTACGCAGACCAATACGTAGTGGCCGGAATGGGCTCCGCCTGCTGGGGCCCGACCCACCACATCCTGGCCCGCCTGGCCCACCGCCTGGGCGACGACCAAGCAGCCCAAATGCACACCCACGCAACCCAACAGACCCACCACCGCTGCGCACCGTCCGCTTAGAAGCCTGAGCCCCACTTCATCGATTCGGCACGCAAGCACCTGCCGCCGAAAGCCTCCGAACGGGCGCGGAAGGCCCTCGACAAGCAGTTGGCGTCCGGCGGGTGTGCCGCCGATGTGCCCTCTGGAAACTTCGACGCTGTCGGCTGAGCCTTCCGCCAAGGGTGTGGGGGACGAGTCGGCCTGTAGGCCGGGTTCTGTCCTTCTTGCGAAGGGGCGACCATCCATCTAGGACCGCCGTTGCCGGCGGTCTCAAGCGGTCTACCCGCGCGACTCGGGCGGGCAGCCCTCGAGCGTCGCGCGCGGAACGCCTCGAAAGGCGTCCCTTCTTGACCTTGCTCCGGGTGGGGTTTACCTAGCCGCCCACGTCACCGTGGGCGCTGGTGGTCTCTTACACCACCCTTTCACCCTCACCTTCCGGCCGAGGCCGGGAGGCGGTCTGCTTTCTGTGGCACTTTCCCGCGGGTCACCCCGGGTCGGCGTTACCGACCACCCTGCCCTGTGGAGCCCGGACCTTCCTCGGCGGGCCCGGAGGCCCGACGCGGCCGCCCGGCCGACTCGTCTGGAGGAGGTTATCAAACCTCAGGTCATCCCCAAGTCATCGACAAGATCGGATCGGTGGAATGGGCCGTCATCGCCTGAGGGGGACGATGGCGCCCCCGGGGCCGTGCCGGTGCATGCCAGTGCCGGCACGGCCCCGGCCTCGATCAGCGCAGGTGGGCGGTGTCGTTGAAGGTCTTCACCACGGCGGGGCCGTCGGCGTAGTACTCGATCAGCGACAGGCACGCCAGGTCGAGGTGCATGCGGTAGAGCGCCTGGAGGGGGGCCGTCAGGGCGTCCTGGAGGAGCAGCTTGATGGGGGTGACGTGGGAGACCGCCAGCACCGTGCGGCCCTCGTACCGTTCGATCAGGTGCTCCCTGGCCGCCTGCACGCGGCGGGAGGCTTGGGCGAAGCTCTCGCCGCCCGGCGGGGCGACGGCCGGGTCGGAGAGCCAGGCGGCGAGCTCGTCGGGCCAGCGGCGCTGCACCTCCGTGAACGTGTGGCCCTCCCACGCGCCGAAGTCGGCCTCTCTGAGGTCGTCGCAGACCTCCACGTCGAGGCCGGTCTGCTGGGCGACCGCTTCCGCGGTCTGGCGGGCGCGCGTCAGGGGCGAGGTGACGATGACGTCCAGCCGGTACGGCTCCCGCGCCAGCCGGGCGGCCGCCGCCGACGCCTGGGCCAGGCCGTTGGCCGTCAGCTCCGCGTCGCCGTGCCCCGAGAAGCGGCGCTGGACGGACAGCTCGGTCTCGCCGTGGCGCAGGAGGAGGAGCGAGGTTGCGACGCGGGTGGGCGGGGCCCAGCCGGTGCCGGTGCGCTCCCCCGTGCGCTGGGCGGTCTGCTGGGCCGTGGCGACGGAGGCCGTCGGGGCGGACAGCTCGCCGGCGTCGAGGAGGTCGGTCTGCCGGGGTACGGACGGCGCCGCAGGACCGGTGGCGACCGCGGCGCCTCTGACGCGGCCCTCCGGCCGGGCCGAACCATCCGCCGCACCTCGTGAGGATCCTTCCGGCCGGGCGGAACCATCCGCCACACCTCGCGCGGATCCTTCCGGCCGGGCCGAGTCTTGAGCCGTGGCGCCCCCGACCGGCCGAACCGGAGCAGCGGTCTCCTTGGACGAGCCGCCGGCGGTCCAGGTCAGGCCCTGGGCGGCGGCGTCCATGGCCTCGTTGGCCAAGCGGTCGGCGTGCTTGTTGCGTTCGCGGGGGATCCAGGTCCACTCCGTCACCCGCAGCCGCCTGACCAGCGAACCCGCCTCCGCCGCCAGCGGCCGTAGCCCCTCGTTCTTGATCTTCCAGCGGCCCGCCATCTGCTCGATGACGAGCTTGGAGTCCATGCGTACGGCCACCTGGGCGCCCTCGCCGGCCAGGTCGAGCGTGGCGCGCAGGCCGGCGATCAGGCCCCGGTATTCGGCGACGTTGTTGGTCGTGACGCCGATCGCCTCCGCCGCCTCCGCCAGCACCTGGCCGTCGGAGGCGTCTTTGACGACCGCGCCGTAGCCGGCCGGGCCCGGGTTGCCGCGCGAGCCGCCGTCGGCCTCGATGACGTAGGTGGTCACAGGCCCGACTCTGGGGTGCGGACGAGGATGCGGCGGCATTCCTCGCACCGGACGACCTCGTCGTGGGGGGCGGCCTTGATCGAGTTCATCTCGGCGATGGACAGGGCCACCTTGCAGCCCTGGCACCGGCCGCCGTGCAGCATGGCGGCGCCGACGCCGTACTGCTCCTTGAGCTTCTCGTAGAGCTTGAGCAGGTCGGCGGGGATGTCGCCGGCGACGCCCCCGCGGCGGCCCTGGACCTCGGCCGCCTCCTTCTCGATCTCGGCGAGCGCGGCGTCACGACGGTCCTCGGCGGCCGACAGCGCGGCGCGCACCTCGTCGCGCTGGGTGATCAGGTCGGTCACCTTGGTGTCGGCGGCCTCGCGGCGTTCCATGATCTCCAGCACGACCTCCTCGAGGTCGCCCTGCCGCTTGTGCAGCGAGGCGATCTCGGACTGCAGGCTCGCGAGGTCGCGCGGCGAGGTGACGGCTCCGGAGTCGAGGCGCTTCTGGTCGCGGTCGGCGCGGGTGCGTACGGCGTCGACGTCGTTCTCGGCCTTGGTCTGCTCACGCGCCAGGTCGCCCGCCTCGGTCTCGGCCTCGATGACCTGGGTGACGAGCTTGGCGTAGCGCTTGGAGCGCTCGTCGATCTCGGCCAGCTCCGGCAGAGTGCGGCGGCGGTGGGCCAGCCGATCAAGCACGGAGTCGAGCTCAGCCAGGTCGAGCAGTCGCTTCTGTGCCTCAGGGGCTGCTTTCATGATCAATATCCTCTTGTCCAAGCATCGGTGACCGTGGCGGAGACGCGCGTTTCAACGGTAACGCCACTCTCGTGCAGGATGGACGCGGCGCTGTCGAGCCAGGGCCACTCGGTCGCCCAGTGGGCGGCGTCGATCAGCGCGGGCCCGCCGGCCTCCACGAACTCGCTGGCCGGGTGGTGGCGTAGATCGGCCGTGAGGAAGACGTCGACGCCCGCCGCCTTGGCCGCGCCGAGCAGGGAGTCGCCCGCTCCCCCGCTGACCGCGACGCGCCGCACGGGACGGCCGGGTTCGCCCGCCACGCGGATGCCCCACGACGTGCGGGGCAGGCCCTTGACCACCCGCGCGGCGAACTCCTCCAGCGTCGTCTCCTCCGGCGGCTCGCCGATGCGGCCGAGCCCGCGCCACGGGTCGTCGGGGAACGGCTGGAGCGGCACCAGGTCGCCCACCAGCCCGACCGCCCTGGCCAGCGCGTCGGAGACGCCGGGATTGGCCACGTCGGCGTTGGTGTGGGCGGTGTAGAGGGCGACGTCGTTCTTGATCAGGGTGTGGATGAGGCGGCCCTTGGGCGTGGTGGTGGCCACGGTGGTGGTGCCGCGCAGATAGAGGGGGTGGTGGGTGACGATCAGGTCGGCGCCCCACTCCAGCGCCTCGTCGGCCACGGCGGCGACCGGGTCGACCGCCAGCAGCACCCGCCGCACCTCCTGGGCCGGGTCTCCGCTGACCAGCCCCACCGCGTCCCACGACTCGGCCCGGGCGGGCGGGTAGGCCGCCTCGAGCACTCCGATCACGTCCGTCAACGTCACAGCAGCCACCTGCGCAGACTACCGGTACGCGGGAGGCGGAGGGGTGTCGCGGCGGCGGGGTTCGGCGTAATGTAAGTGGATCCTGACTTGCGGAGGGACTGGCATGGCGCCACGCGTCGCGATCATCGGAGCGGGTTTCGGCGGGCTGTGCATGGCGATCCGGCTGGAAAGGGCCGGGATCCACACGTACACCGTCTTCGAGAGGGCCGCGGATCTGGGCGGTACGTGGCGGGACAACAGCTATCCCGGGGCGGGGTGTGACATTCCCTCACATCTGTACTCGTACTCGTTCGAGAAGTACGCGAGCTGGACGCGGCGCTATCCCGAGCAGCCGGAAATTCTCGACTACCTCCAGCATTGCGCCGATAAATACGATGTCAGGCGGAAAATCCGCTTACGGACGGAAGTGCGGCGGGCGGTCTTCGACGGCGGCGCCTGGCAGGTCACCACGTCGTCCACCGAGGGCGAACGCACGGAGACGTTCGACGTGGTCGTCATGGCGGTGGGACAGCTCAACCGACCCCACATGCCGGACATATCCGGGATGGACGAGTTCGAGGGTGTCTGCTTCCATTCGGCCCGCTGGAACCACGGCCACGACCTGACCGGCAGGCGCGTCGCGGTGATCGGCACCGGGTCGTCGGCGGCACAGCTCGTACCTCGGGTGGCGGAGCGGGCCGAGCACCTCTATCTCTTCCAGCGCACCCCCAACTGGGTCATCCCCAAGCCGGACGCCGCGTTCGGGCCTTTGACGCGGATGGCGTTCCGGTTCGTGCCGGGGCTGCAGCGCGCGTACCGAGAGTGGATCTACAGGTACGCCGAGGGCACCCTCTATCCGGCGCTGGCCCAGGGGTGGAGCGAGGGGTTACTCAGGCAGCGGGCGCTGCGCCACCTGCGCGACCAGGTGCCCGACCCCGAGCTGCGGGCCGGGCTCACCCCCGACTATCCGCCCGGCTGCAAGCGGGTGGTCGTCGACAGCTCCTTCTATCCGGCCCTGACCAGGCCGAACGTGTCGCTCGTGACCGATCGGATCGCCCGCGTCACGCCCAAAGGCGTTGATACGGCTGAGGGCGCGTACGAGGTGGACACGATCGTCTACGCCACCGGCTTCAGGAGCACCGAGTTCCTGGTGCCGATGGAGGTGGTCGGACGCGAGGGACGGTCGCTGAGCGAGCGGTGGAAGGACGGCGCCGAGGCGTACCTCGGCATCTCCGTTCCGGGCTTCCCCAACCTCTTCATGCTGTACGGGCCCAACACCAACCTGGGGCACAACTCCATCATCTTCATGATCGAGTGCCAGGTGGCGCACATCATGGCGTGCCTGCCGCGCCTCGGCGCCTCCGGGCCCATCGAGGTGCGGCCCGAGGCGATGGCGGCCTGGCGGCGGCAGCTCGACGTCACCATGAGCAGGATGGTGTGGGGCGCGGGCTGCAGGAGCTGGTACAAGACGGCCGACGGCCGCGTCACCAACAACTGGCCGGGGCCCACGACGCTCTACCGCAGGCTGACGGCCAGGCCGCCGGAGCCCGCGTACCGGGCCGTCGGACCTGGGTAGGACCCGTCGTCTTGTGCGTCGGACCAGGGCCGGACGCCAAAGATCGGACCTGGGCACATTGTTGCTGGTCATGACCGCGAGGTAGCGTCCTGGCCATGACGATTCCCCTGCACCAGCGCGCAGTCGTGGCCGACACCCACAACGACCTTCTCATGGCGGTCTCCGCACGCCCGCCGCAGCAGTGGGCCTCGTTCTTCCGCGAGCAGTGGCTGCCGCAGCTCCGCGACGGCGGGGTCGACCTGCAGATCCTGCCCGTCTTCATCGACGACCAATACCTGCCGGAGGGCGCGCTGCGGCAGACGCTGCGGATGATCGAGTGCGCTCACGTGCTGGCCGAGGGCAACCCCGACGAGGTGAGCCTCTGTCTCGACGCCGCCGCCATCGACCGGGCGCTCGACGCGGGCAAGATCGCGTTGGTGCTGGCCATGGAGAGCATGCCCGGCATCGACGCCAGCGTCGAGCTGATCCCCACCATGCACCGGCTGGGGGTGCGGGTGGCGTCGATCGCCCACTTCGGGCGTACACCGCTGGCCGACGGCAGCGGCCAAGACGCCACGGGCAGCCGTCTGACCTCGCACGGCGTCGAGGCGCTGCAGGAGATGGAGCGACTCGGCATGATCTTCGACGTCTCCCACCTGGGTGCCTCCGGCGTCGCCCACGTGCTCGAGCTCGCCACCAGGCCCGTCATCGCCACCCACTCCTCGGCCCGCGCCCTGCGCGACCACCACCGCAACCTCACCGACGACCAGCTCCGCGCCGTCGCCGCCAACGGGGGCGTGGTCTGCGTCAACTTCTTCGCCCCGTTCCTCGCCGAGCGCACGGAGGACATGACGCTCGACCGGCTGCTCGACCACATCGAACACGTCGCCTCCGTCGCCGGCATCGACCACGTGGGGCTGGGGCCCGACTTCATCCGCGAGGTGATGGACGACCTGACGCCACCGTGCTGCGAAGACGTCCACGCGAGGGGCGTCGACCCGAAGGCGGCGATCCCCGGCCTGGAGGGGCCGAGGGGGCTGCCCATGGTGACGGAAGGGCTGCTGGCGCGCGGCCTCCCGGAGAAGGACGTCATGCGGATCGTCGGGGGCAACGTCCACCGCCTGCTCGGGGAACTGCTCTGATGCCGCGTCCCGTACGTCTGGACACCCGCGCCACCGCGGCGGCGTTGCACGCCCGGACAACCGGTACAAGCCCGCTGACCGGCGCCACCGCACGGGCCTCCCGCGTCCGAACGGGCCGTGCGATCGCCTTCCGCGCGCCGGCACGGCGGGCGATCAGTGCGGCCGCTTCTTCTACGCGGCCTCGGCGCGCCGCCGGGGTGAGCGCCTCTCCGACCACGACCGCATCTCACGGGGGACTTCCGGCATGACAGACAGCACCACTTCTCCGCAGCTCGCGGCCATGCTGGCCGATCTCGAAGAGCTGGTCACGTGTGAGTCGTTCTCCAGCGATCTGGAGGCCGTGGCCCGCAGTGCCAAGGTGGTGGCCGCGATGGGGGCGCGCCACCTGGGCAGCGGGCCCGAGTTCCTGGTGATCGACGGCGTGACGCACCTGCGCTGGTCGTTCGGTACGCCCAAGGTGCTGCTGCTCGGTCACCACGACACCGTCTGGCCGATGGGCAGCCTCGCCACCCACCCGTGGTCGGTGGTCGACGGGGTGGCCAGGGGGCCGGGTGTGTTCGACATGAAGGCGGGGCTGGTGCAGACGTTCCACGCGCTGGCCGGGCTCGGCTCGCTCGACGGCGTCACGCTGCTCGTCACCGGTGACGAGGAGGTGGGCTCCATCACGTCGTCGCGGCTGATCCAGGACACCGCGCGCGGGCTGGCCGCCGCCTTCGTCATGGAGGCCAGTGCCGACGGCGGGGCGCTGAAGACGGTCAGGAAGGGCACCTCGCTCTACACCGTCAACGTGCACGGCAAGGCGGCGCACGCCGGGCTGGAGCCGGAGAAGGGGGCCAATGCGGGCATCGAGCTCGCGCACCAGATCCTGGCCATCGCCGGGCTCGGCGCGGGGGCGACGACCGTGACGCCGACGGTCCTGTCCGGCGGCTCGACGCTCAACACCGTCCCCGCCTTCGCCTCCGTGGGGGTGGACGTGCGGGTGGCGGAGGTGGCCGAGCAAGAGCGGGTCGATGCCGCGATGCACGCGCTGCGGCCCGTCGTGCCCGGCACCCGTCTCGACGTCGTCGGCGGGCCCAACCGGCCGCCGCTCGAAGCCTCCATGTCGGCCTCGCTCTTCGCCCTGGCCCAGGAGCTGGCGGCGGGGCTGGGCCTGCCCGCGCTGACCTCGGCCTCGGTGGGCGGCGCCTCCGACGGCAACTTCACGGCCGGCGTGGGCTGCCCCACCTTGGACGGCCTGGGCGCCGTCGGGGGCGGGGCACATGCCGACCACGAACACGTCCTGGTCTCCGAACTCCCCAGCCGCACCGCCCTGCTCCGCGCCCTGATCGAGGCCGTCCGCTGAGCCCCTGCTCCCGCCGCCCACTCCCCCGCCTCCGCCCGCGCGACCGCGTCATCACGAGACCGCCACGACGGACCGCCTGACCGGTGTGGCGGCCCGCCTGCTCACGCGGCCGCGCGCGACCTGATTGCCGTGCAGCTGCGTGGCCATGCAGCTGCGTGGCCGGGCCGGGGCCGGGGCCGGGCCGGGGCCGGGGCCGGGCCGGGGCCGGGGCCGGGGCCGGGGCCGGGGCCGGGGCCGTCTAGGTGTATCCGCGTGGGTGCCTGGCCGTGTCACTGCATGGGCGCGTGATCCGAGTGCGGGGGTGTGGGAGCGCGGGGGGCTTGCCGGTTTTACTGGGCGCGGGTGAAGCGGGTGCCCAGAGTGTGGAAGCGGGTGAGGAGTTCTGGGGGGCTGATGACGCGGAAGTCGGCGTCCAGGGTGCCGACGGCCATGATCGGCCAGTCCAGGCTGTCGGTCATCATGTAGACCATGCATTGGCCGGGCTCGGTTTCCTCCACTGTGGCCCAGCGGCCTATGCGGGTGCGGACCTCCTCCGCTGGGGCGTGGACGAGGACCTGGGTGCGGTAGGACTGCGGGGAGACGTTGTCGAGGCTGGACTGGATGAATTCGGCGGCGTCGGCGGTGGGGAGGTCGCGGGGGCGGAAGCGGGCCCCCGTGCTCTGCGGGTCGGACAGGCGGTCGATGCGGAAGCTGCGCCAGTCGTGGCGGGTGAGGTCGTAGGCGACCAGGTACCAGCGGTGTCCCAGCGACACCAGGCGGTGGGGCTCGGCGTGGCGCTCGGTGGTGCGGCCGTCGGCGGCGGTGTAGGTGAAGCGGATGCGTTCGTTGTCGCGGCAGGTCAGCGCGATGGTGGTGAGGACGGACGGGTCGGCGGCGGCTTTGGCGGGGTTGCCCCAGCCGGCGGAGACGGTCATGACGCGCAGCGCGTCGATGCGGCGGCGCAGGCGTACCGGCATGACCTGTACGACCTTGGCGAGCACCCGTACGGACGACTCCGCGATGCCCTCCACCGGATTCTGGGCGGCGGCCTGGAGGCCGACGGCCAGGGCGACGGCCTCCTCGTCGTCGATCACCAGCGGCGGGAGCGCGGCCCCTGCGGCGAGCTGGTAGCCGCCGTCGACGCCGCGCTGGGCCTGCACCGGGTAGCCCAGCTCACGGAGCCGGTCGATGTCCCTGCGCAGGGTGCGCGCCGACACGCCGAGCCGATCCGCCAGCTCGGCGCCGGGCCAGTAGCGGTGGGTCTGGAGCAGGGACAGCAGGCGCAAGGTACGGGTGCTGGTGTTCGCCATGTTTTTCAGTCTCTCCGCTATTGAGGACGGAAAGTGGCCACAATGGGCGTCATTCTTTAGGTGAACGAGCGAGAACGCAACCAGGGAGGCACCGCCCATGACCGTCGACACGCCGAGCACGAGCAGCACCGCCGAGGTGACCGGGGAGCGCGCCGACCTGCTGGCCGAGCTGGCGCAGAGCCGGCACTTCCTGCGCTTCACCACCCGGGGCCTCACCGACGAGCAGGCCCGCATGCGCACCACCGTCAGCGCGCTGTGCCTCGGTGGCCTGATCAAGCACGTGACCCAGGTCGAGAAGGGCTGGGTGGACTTCATCCTGAACGGCACTTCTGCGATGAAGAACTTCGCGGACATGACCGAGGAGGACTACGCCGCGCGGGAGGCGGAGTTCGAACTGCTGCCCGGTGAGACGCTGGCCGGGGTGCTGGAGGCGTACGAGGAGGTGGCCAGGAGGACGGACGAGGTGGTCGCCACCCTGCCCGACCTGGGTGTCGCCCACCCGCTTCCCGAGGCGCCGTGGTTCCAGCCCGGCGTCCGGTGGTCGGCCCGGCGGGTGCTGATCCACATCGTCGCCGAGACGGCTCAGCACTCCGGGCACGCCGACATCATCCGTGAGTCGCTCGACGGCGCGAAGAGCATGGGCTGAGGCCCTCCTGTGCCTCCACAGGCTGCCCGCCCCGGCCCCGGTACGCAGAGGTGGGGGCCGGGGGCGGGGGCCGGGGGCGGGGCCGGGGGCGGGGTTCAAGGTCGGGGGTCAGGAGGCGGGGGGCGAGGGGTTGTGGGGTTCGGGGGCGTGCGTAAATGAAGGCATGGAGCACGAGGAGGCGGCGGCCAGGGCCGGTGTGAGGGTCAGGGAGCTGCGGGAGATCGGCGAGTTCGAGCAGGTCTACCGGCTCTTCGACGAGATCTGGCGCCCTGGGCCGACGAACGTGCCGGCGACGGTGGAGCTGATGGTGGGGTTCGCGCACACCGGGAACTACGTGGCGGGCGCGTACGCGGGCGACGAGCTGGTCGGGGCGTCGGTGGGGTTCCGTGCCGCGAGGCGGGCGCTGCACTCGCACGTGACGGGGGCCGTGGCGGGCCGGGGCATCGGGTACGCGCTCAAGGCGCACCAGCGGTGGTGGTGCCTGGAGCAGGGGCTGGAGCGCATCACGTGGACGTTCGACCCCCTGGTACGCCGCAACGCCCGCTTCAACCTGGTCAAACTGGGCGCCCGCCCGGAGGAGTACCTGCCGGACTTCTACGGCGTGATGGCCGACGCGATCAACGAGGGCGACGCCTCCGACCGCCTCCTGGCCGTCTGGCACCTCCAGGAGCACATCGAGCCGGACGACGAGCCCCGGAACGCGGCCATGACGTTGTGGGAGGGGCCGAACGGGGAGCCCGTCCGCGAAACCGGTGACAAAAGCAGGTTGCTCCTGGTGGGCACGCCGAGCGACGTGGAGAGATTGCGGCGCGACAACGCGTACGCGGCGCGGGCCTGGCGCCGGGCGATGCGGGAAACGCTGGGCGGAGCCATGGCGGCGGGCGGTCATGTGGTGGGTTTCACCACTCGCGGAGAATACGTCGTGTCGATTACTTAGGTATTCCACTGCTGTTTTGGATCTCTGTAATGTGGCGGCAGGAATGCCGAGCAAGGAGATCCGCATGACGGAGTTCACCCCCACCGTTCCTGCGCGAGTCCTACCGACCGTCGAAGTCCGCGACCTCCCCGAGCCACCCCGATCGACCTGGCGCATCATCGGCCCCGGCCTGGTGGGCGCGGGGGTAGGGCTGGCGTCGGGCGAGTTCATCCTCTGGCCGTACATCGCCTCGCAGGTCGGCCTGATCTTCATCTGGGGAGCCGCGATCGGCATCATCACCCAGTGGTTCCTGAACATGGAGATCGAGCGCTACACCCTGGCCACCGGCGAGACTGCGCTGACCGGGTTCAGCCGCATGTGGAAACACTGGGGCCTGGTCTTCGTGATCATGACGTTGTGCTCGAACCTCTGGCCGGGCTGGGTGACCACGTCCGCGACGATGGTGACGTACCTGACGGGCTCAGGGCAGGGCTCGGTGCGCTACATCGCGATCGGCATGCTGATCGTGATCGCGGCCGGGCTGACGCTGGCGCCCGTCATCTACACGCTGCTGGAGAAGGTGATCTTCGTGAAGATCGCCCTGGTGGCGACGCTGGCGATCGTGGCGATCGTGGTCGCGATCAACGCGGAGAGCTGGCTGCAGCTCGGCCGCGGCCTGACGGTCGGCGCCCGCTTCCCGGTGCCGCCGCTCGACTTCGCCGTCCTCATGGGCGCCATCGCGTACGCGGGCGCCGGCGGCGGCCAGAACCTGTGCCAGAGCAACTGGATCCGCGACAAGGGCTTCGGCATGGGCCTGTACGTGCCGCGCCTGGTCAGCCCGGTCACCGGCCACGAGGAGGCGGTGTCGTCGACCGGCTACCAGTTCGCGCCCACGAAGGAGAACCTGGCGCGCTGGAAGGCGTGGTGGCGTTTCGCGAACGTGGAGCAGGCGTGGACGTTCGCCATGGTGTCGTTCGTGACGATCGCGCTCATGTCGATGCTGGCGTACTCGACGGTGTTCGGCCGGCCGGGCCTGGAGAACAGCATCGCGTTCCTGGAGGCCGAGGGCCGGGTGCTGATGGACGTCGTCGGGCCGTGGTTCGGTGTGCTGTTCTGGGTGATCGGGGCGCTGGCGTTGTTCGCGTCGGCGATGGGCATCGTCGATTACACCTCGCGGCTGGCCTCCGACACCCTCAAGACCGTCTACCTGCGGGACAAGGCGGTCTCGGTCAACCGGGTCTACTTCATCGTGGTGTGGGCGATCGCGCTGGTCGGCACGGTGATCCTGCTGGCGGGGCTGGACCAGCCGCTGATCCTGCTGGTGTTCTCGGCGTGCTTCGCGGCCGTGATGATGTTCGTGTACTCGATCCTGCTGATCGTCCTCAACAGGAAGGCGCTGCCTGAGGCGATCAAGGTGCGGTCGTACCGGCTGGGTGCGCTGGTCTGGTCGGTGCTGTTCTTCGGCACGCTGACCGTGATCGTGGTCTTCCAGCAGGCGCAGAAGCTGTTCGGGTGACGGCGGGCGCGCCGGTGCGCCGCGCGCACCGGCGCGCACCGGCGCGCACCGGCGCGGTTGACCTCAACCGAGGTTGAGTTTGCAGACTCGGACGCATGCGAGTCGTTGAAGTGACGGAGTACGGCGGTCCCGAGGTGCTGCGCGTGGCGCGGGCTCCCGAACCGGTGGCGGGGCCCGGGCAGGTGGTCATCGGGGTGTCGGTGGTGGACGTCATGTCCATCGACGCCCAATTGCGCGCCGGGTGGGGGCGGGACTGGTTCCCCGCGGAGCCGCCGTTCGTGCCGGGCACCGGGGTGGCGGGGCTGGTGGTGTCCGTGGGTGAGGGGGTGGACGGCTCCTGGATGGGACGGCGGGTCGCGGCGCTGCTGCCCGGTGGGGGTGCCTACGCCGAGCGGGCCGTCGCCGGCGTGGAGACCCTCGTGGAGGTGCCTGACGAGGTGTCGTCGCGGCAGGCCGCGGCGTTGCTCCAGGTGGGGCCGGCCGCGCTGAGCCTGGTGGGGGCGGCTGAGCTGAAGCCCGGCGCCGAGGTGCTGGTCACGGGGGCCGGTGGGGCGCTGGGGCTGGCCGTCGTACGGCTGGCGCGGGCGGCCGGCGCCCACGTGACGGCGGCGGCGCACGACCCGGCCAAGCGACGTGCGGCCTCGGCTGCCGGGGCTGACGTCGTCGTCGGCTATCAGGAGGTCGCGGGGCCGGTCGAGGTGGTCTTCGACGGCGTCGGGGGCGAGGTGGGCGGGGCCGCGTTCGAGCTGCTGGGATCCGGCGGGCGGTTCTTCGCCTACGGGGTGCCCAGCGGGTCGGTCGCGCTGATCGACCCGGCGGAGGCCGCGCGGCGCGGGGTGCGGGTCGTCGGGATGGAGCAGGTCCAGTTCGCGCCGGACACGTTCAGGGAGCTCGCCGGACGGGCGCTGCGGGAGGCGGCGGCCGGACGGCTGGTGGCCGATATCGGGCTGGAGGTCCCGCTGGAGCGCGCCGCCGAGGCGCACGCCGCGCTGGAGGGCCGCCGGCTGGTGGGCAAGGCGTTGCTGCTGGTCTCCGAATGACCTGAGCATTGCGGCAACCCTCTTGCCGCGATTGCCGCCACACTGGTGACCATGCTCGACACCTCGGCCCGTCTGCTCAAGCTCCTGTCCCTGCTCCAGGCCCACCGCGACTGGCCGGGCCCCGAGCTGGCCGAGCGGCTCGGGGTGTCGACGCGGACGATCCGCAACGACGTCGAGCGGCTGCGGTCGCTCGGCTACCCCGTGCACGCCACCCCGGGCGTGGCCGGCGGGTACCGGCTGGGGGCGGGGGCGGCACTGCCGCCGCTGCTGCTGGACGACGAGGAGGCGGTGGCGGTCGCGGTCGGGCTGGGGCGGGCGGCCGGGGGCGGCGTCGAGGGGATCGAGGAGACGTCGGTACGCGCGCTGGCCAAGCTCGAACAGGTGCTGCCGGCGAGGCTGCGGCGGCGGGTGAGCGCGCTCAACGCGTACACGGTGCAGATCCCGGGGACGGCGCCGCAGGTGGCCCCCGAGGTGCTGACGACGATCGCGAACGCCGCCCGCGACCACGAGCGGCTGCGGTTCGACTACTCCGGCCACGACGGCGAGGAGAGCGTGCGCGACGTCGAGCCGCACCGGCTGGTGCACCGGCGGGGACGCTGGTACCTGGTCGGCTACGACGTGGACCGGCGGGACTGGCGCACGTTCCGGGTGGACAGGGTGCGCCCGCGCACGCCGTCAGGCCCCCGGTTCGCGCCGAGGGAGCTGCCGGGCGACGGCGACGTGGCGGCGTACGTGGAACGAGGGGTGAGCACGGCGATGCAGCGGCACCACGCGAAGGTGCTGCTGCGGGCGTCGGCCGACCACGTGCGCTCGCTGCGGCTGCCCCTGGACGTCGAGCCGGTGGACGCCGGCACCTGCGTGGTCGGCCTGGGCGGCGACGACCTGCGGGGCATCGCGGTGTGGATCGGGTTCGTCGGCGTGGACTTCGAAGTGCTCGACCCGCCGGAGCTGGCCCAGCACGTGCTGGAGCTGGCGGACCGCTACCGGCGGGCGGGCAGGGCGAGCGGCGGGAGACGGGCGGGCGATCAGGGACGGGAGGCGAGGTAGTCCTCGCGGACCTTCGAGCGCGACAGCTTGCCGGTCGGCGTCCGCGGCAGCACCTCCCGGTATTCGATCAGCCTGGGCTGCTTGAACCGGGCGATGCGCGGCCCGCAGTGCTCCAGCAGCTCGGCCGTCAGCGCGGGCCCCGGCTCGGCGCTCGCGGCGGGCTGGACGAGCGCGACCACGACGTGCCCCCACTCCTCGTCGGGCACCCCGATGACGGCCACGTCGGCGACGGCGGGATGTTCGAGCAGCGCCGCCTCGATCTCGGCGGGGTAGATGTTCACCCCGCCGGAGACGATCAGGTCGGTACGCCGGTCGCACAGGAACAGGTAACCGTCGTCGTCGAAGTAGCCGATGTCGCCGGGGGTGTACCACTCCCCCAGCATGCTGGCGGCCGTCTTGCCGGGGTCCTTGCGGTACTCGAACGTCCCCATGCTGGATTTGACGTAGACCAGGCCGGGCGAGCCGGGAGGCAACTCGCCGCCGGACTCGTCGCAGATCTTCGCCTCGAACGTGGGCACCGGGCGGCCGACCGTGCCGGGCCTGGCCAGCCAGTCGTGCGGTTTGACAGCGAAGGCGATGGTGGACTCGGTCGAGCCGTAATACTCGTACAGGACCGGCCCCCACCAGTCCATGATCTGCTGCTTGACCGCGACGGGACACGCGGCGGCGGTGTGGATGACCTGCCGCAGGCTGGACAGGTCGTAGCGGGCCCGCACCTCGTCGGGCAACTGCAGCATCCGGTGGAACATGGTCGGCACCATCATGGCGTTGGCGATGCGGTGGCGGTCGATCAGCTCCAGGATGTTGACCGGGTCGAAGCGGGGCGCGATCACCACGGTGTGCCCGAGATGCAGCGCGAACTGGGCGTGCGCGCACGGCGCCGAGTGGTACATCGGCGAGGTGACGAGGTGCCGCGCGTCGCCCGGCGTGAGGTCCACGACCTCGCCGAGGAACCACACGTACAGCGGCACCATCGCCTCGGGCTCGGCTCCCGACAGCGGGCGCTGCACGCCTTTGGGAAAGCCGGTGGTGCCGGAGGTGTACCACATGACGGCCCCGGAGGTGCGGTCGCCGGGCGCCTCGGCAGGTTGGCCCGCGGCCAGCCCGTCCGTCCCGATCTCGCCGCCCGGCACGGCGTGGTCGGGCCCGGTGACGACGACCTTGGCGTCGCAGTCCTTCAGGATGTACGCGATCTCCGCCTGGGTCAGGTGCCAGTTGATCGGCACGTAGTAGAGCCCGATCTGCCCGGTGGCCATGACCATGACCACCGCGTCGACGCCGTTGGGCAGCACGCCCGCGACGACGTCGCCGGTGCCGAGACCGCGGGCGCGCAGCCCGTGGGAGACCTGGTTGACGCGGGCGAGCAGCTCACCGTAGGTGGTGCGGGTGCCGTCGGCGTCGATCACGGCGAGGCGGCCGGGGTCGGCGGCGGCGATGGCGTAGAAGCCGGGCAGGCCGCTGATGTCCATCTAGAGCTCCAGGAGGTCGGCGAGCCTGGCGCGGTGGATGCGGGGCGGGCCGAGCAGCACCTCGTCGGCCTTGGCCCTTTTGTAGAACAGGTGGGCGTCGTGCTCCCAGGTGTAGCCGATGCCGCCGTGCAGCAGCAGGTGGTCGCGGGCCACCTCGAAGCAGGCGCGGCCGACGTACGCCTGGGCGAGCGCGGCCGCCTCCGGCAGGTCGGCGGGCGACTCGTCGGCGGCCCACGCGGCGTACCTGACGATCGACTCGGCCTGTTCGAGTTTGGCGTGCATGTCGGCGAGCTTGTGCTTGACGCCCTGGTAGGAGCCGATGTACCGGCCGAACGCGACGCGGATCTTGGCGTAGGCCACGATGGCGTCGAGCGCGGCGCGCATCACGCCGAGCTGCTCGGCGGCCAGCGCCACGCACATCCGCTCGGTGACGCCGCTCTCGGGCGCGGGCCCGAGCAGGCGGGCGGGGGCGCCGTCGAGCACCACGTCGGCCTGGCCGCGGGTGAGGTCGAGCGTCTCCAGCGGGGTCCTGGTGACGCCGGGCCCGGCCAGATCGACGGTCAGCAGCACGGGCCCGTCGGCGGTGCGGGCGGGCACGACCAGCACGGCGGCCTCCATGCCGGACAGCACCTGGGGCAGCCGGCCGGAGGCGGTGGCGCCGTCGTAGGAGACCTCGGCGGAGTGGACGGTGGCGGCGACGCGGCCCTCGGCGATGCCGGCCAGCAGTTCCTTGTCGGGCACCCGGCTGAGCGTGATGGCGGCGAACGCGGTGGCGAGGAAGGGGCCCGGCAGCAGGGCCGCGCCGGTCTCCTCCAGCGCGACGGCCAGCTCGCTCAGCCCGGCGCCCGCGCCGCCGTACTCCTCGGGGACGATCAGGCCGGACAGGCCGAGCTCGCCGTTGAGCCGCGCGTAGACCTGCGGGTCGTACCCCTCGCGGGCCTTCGGGAGCGGCGAGGCGGCGCTCAGGAAGGCGCGTACGGCCGCGCGCAGCTCCTGCTGTTCGGTGCTGAGTACGAGCTTCACCCCTGCGTCCCCACCTTCAGGTCCTTGAACGGCACGGTCTTGTCCACGCGCGGCTCCGGCGGCAGGCCGAGCACGCGGTCACCGATGATGTTGCGCATGATCTCGTTGGTGCCGCCGCCCAGCGCCATGCCGGGAGCCATGGAGATCGCGCGGGCGAGCGGGTGGTCGGCCAGCGTGGACTCGGGGCCGACGAGCCGGGTGGCGAGGTCGGCCTGGAACTGGGTCAGCTCGGCCAGCAGCAGTTTGGCGGCGCTGCCGCGGGCGCCGGGGAAGACGCCGGCCCTGGTCTCCTGCGACAGCCGCTCGTTGAACAGCTCCAGCGCGCGGCTGCGGATGTGCAGCTCGACGAGCTCGTCGCGGACCAGCGGGTCGGCGGTGTCGACCTGCCTGCGCAGCGCGTCGAGCGCGGCCGGGTTCTCCTTCTGGCCGCTCATGCCGACGCCCGCCGAGATCGACAGCCGCTCGTGCAGCAGCGTCGTGACGGCCACGCTCCAGCCGTCGTTGACCTCGCCGACGCGGTGCTCGTCGGGGATCGGCACGGCGTCGAAGAAGATCTCGTTGAAGTTGGCCCGGCCCGACATGTCCTTCAGCGGCCTGACCGTCACGCCGGGGTGGTGCATGTCCACCACGAACATGGTCAGGCCCTTGTGCTTGGGCCGGTCGGCGTCGGTGCGGGCGAGCAGCAGGCCCCAGTCGGCGTGGTGCGCGACGGAGGTCCACACCTTCTGGCCGTCGATGATCCAGTGGTCGCCGTCGCGTACGGCCCTGGTCTGCAGGCTGGCCACGTCGCTGCCGGCGCCCGGCTCGGAGAAGAGCTGGCACCAGACCTCCTCGCCGCGCAGCAGCGGCCGGATGAACCGCTCACGCAGGGCGTCGCTCCCCCGGTCGACGATCGTCGGCCCGGTCATGCCGAGGCCGATCGAGAAGACGTAGGTGGGCAGGGTGAAGTCGCGGGCCTCCTCGGCGAACACCCGCTCCTCCGCCTGGGTCAGGCCCTGGCCGCCCCACTGCTCGGGCCAGCTGATGCCGGAGTAGCCGGCGTCGTACAGCTTGGCCATGAACTCCTTGGCGCGGGAGATCCCGTCGGCCTCCGGGTAGTCGTCGGTCGGTGCGTTCTCCTGCAGCCAGCCTCTGGCCGCACGCCGATACTCAGCAAGGTTCACTTCGACTCCTCGGCATCAGTGCTCACTTACTCTAGTCAGCTCACCCCGGCACGCATAGAGCATTGCTCTGGTGGGTGCCGGGGTGATTCGTCATGGAATCTCCGATGATTCGAGGAGAAGCCGCCCGATGTGATCACCTGACCTGCAGGGGGATGGGTGTGATCGTACGGCCGGGCCGATCCATACGAGCAAGACTGGCGCTGTTCGCCAGCGCGGCCATGACGCTGCTCTGCGTCGCGGCCGCCGCGCTGCTGCTCTGGGCCACCCGCAGCACGATCGTGGACATCAGGACCCGCGAGGTCATCAGCACCGCCCTGCGCGTGGTGTACCTCATCAAGGACCACAACCTGCCCCGCGTCACCTCGATCGACCTCGACGGGCTGCAGGTCGTCGACGCCTCCGGGCAGGTGGTCTCCTCGACGCCCAACCTGGCCGGGTCGCCGCGCCTGATCCGCACGGTCCCCGAGGGGGACGAGGCCACCCGCATCGGTACGGTCTGCGACCGGCCCGAGTTCGCCGGCGACTGCCAGATCGTGGTGTCCTTCCGCGTCTACGAGCCGGAGGGCGACTGGGTCGTCTACGCCTTCGGCCCGTTGCCGCCCTGGTACGTCAGTCCCGCCGCGATCATGTTCCTGCTCCTGTTCACCGTGGTGCTGGTGGCGCTGACCTGGTTCGGCGTCTCGCGGGTGGTGGCGAGGACACTGGACCCCGTCCAGGTCATCACCGAGCGGCTGGCGGCGATCACCGGCGGCGACGGGTCGCTGCGCCTGCCCGTGCCGGACAGCGCCGACGAGATCAGGAGGCTGGCCGAGACCGCGAACCAGACGCTCGAACGCCTGGAGTCGGCACTTGAGCAGCAGCGTCGCTTCGCCTCCGACGCCTCCCACGACCTGCGCAGCCCGATCACCGCCATGCGGACCGAGCTGGAGATGGCGATGCTCGCACCCGAGGAGACCGACTGGCGCGAGACCGGCACGAAGCTGCTGGCCGGCCTCGACCGGCTGCAGAACATCGTCACCGACCTGCTGATGCTGGCCCGGCTGGACGCGGGCGAGCCGGGCACGCTGGAGCCGGTCGGCCTGGGCGAACTGGTCGCCGGCGAGACCGCGACGCCGCGCTCGAAGCAGGTGGTCACCTCGCTGGAGCCGGGCGTCGTGGTCACGGGCGACCGCCACCGGCTGGCCCGCCTGCTGACGAACCTGCTGGACAACGCCGAGCGGCACGCCGAGCGCACGATCACGGTCACCGTACGGGCGCAGGGCCCGCAGGCGGTGCTCGAGGTGCTCGACGACGGCGCGGGCATCGCGCCCGAGCACCGCGAGCGGGTCTTTCAGCGGTTCATGCGTCTCGACGCGGCCCGTAACCGCGACGCGGGCGGCACGGGACTGGGCCTGCCGATCGCGCGGGAGATCGCCGGGACGCACCACGGAACGCTGCGGATCGAGGACTCGGAGACGGGCGCCCGCTTCGTCCTTCGCCTGCCCAGAGTCGGCGGCTGAGCCGGTTTTCCGACCCCACCGAAAGGCGTTCGGTACCCCCAACTACCATGATCACCATGAACGGGACTGTACGTACGTACCGGGGCTCCATATAACCAGAAGGACTGACGTCCGTTTTGTCCTATAAATACTAGTGATCAGAAGTTAGAGTTACCCGCTGTGACAACTGGTTTCAGCCGATTACGGCGCGAGGATTTGCTGAAGACGGCCTGCGAGGTGATCGCGGAGCAAGGTTTCGGGCACACCAGGACCCTGGACATCGCCAGGGCGGCCGGAGTGAGCCAGGCCCTGCTCTTCTACCACTTCGAGACCAAGGAGCGGCTGCTCGCGCAGGCATTCGGCTATGCGGCACGCGTGCACCTCGAGGCGCTCGCCGACGTCGAACGTTCCTCCGGCACACCGCTCGAGCGCCTGCGCTCCCTGCTCAGGCTCTGCTCGCCGGCGATCCCCACGGAAGGCTGGCGGCTCTGGATCGACGCCTGGTCCGAGGCGATGCGCAGCACCGAACTGGAGGAGACCTCCCGGCGCATCGACGCCAGGGGGCGCACGCTGATGCGCACGATCATCGAGGCGGGCGTGGCGAGCGGCGACTTCGACTGCGACGATCCCGACTCGGCGACGTGGCGGCTGTTCGCCCTGATCGACGGCCTCGCGGTGCAGACGCACACGCATCCCAAGGTGTTGTCACGGCGGCGCGTCAACGTGCTCATCCGTACGGCGGCGGCCAAGGAGCTGGGGGTGGACGCGGAAAACCTGTGACCCTCACCTTCCCAGCGCTATTGGATGCTTCGTACAATTACTGGGCGAGGAGAGGAGTGCAGCGATGACGTCCGCACCACGCTCTACCGCCCCCCAGGAACGCGACGAGCACGTCGGCGACGGCGGCGCCTACCGCGCGGTCATCGAACGCCTCTCGAAGGCGTCCGTCGACAAGCACTGGGAGCCCTACCGCGACATCCCGTGGGACGACCCGGAGTTCCACGTGGACCCGTCCGATCCGCGCTGGGAGCTGCCCGGGGTCGACCGGCTGGGCGGCCACCCCTGGTACCGCGCCCAGCCCCCCGAGGTGCGGGCGCGGATCGGGCTGTGGCGGGTGGCCACCGCGATGAAGATCGGCCTGCAGTTCGAGAACCTGCTCAAGCGCGGGCTGCTCAACTACGCCTACCGGCTGCCCAACGGGTCACCCGAGTTCCGGTACGTCTACCACGAGACCATCGAAGAGGGACATCACGGGATGATGTTCCAGGAGTTCGTGAACCGTACCGGGATGCCGATCCGTGGCATGCCGCGCCCGCTGTCGGCCGTCGCGCAGGTCGCGCCCTGGATCCCGCTGATCTCGACCGAGCTGTTCTTCGTGTTCGTGCTCGGCGGCGAGGACCCGATCGACCACGTCCAGCGCAGGGTGCTCAAGGACAGCAGGCCGCACCACCCGCTGGAGGAGACCATCATGCGCATCCACGTCGCGGAGGAGGCCAGGCACATCTCGTTCGCCCGGCACTACCTGCGCAGCCGGGTGCCCAGGATGCCGGCGTACCGGCGGTTCCTGCTCGGCCTGTTCGCGCCGGTCGTGCTCGGCGTGATGGCGCGCATCATGCTCGCTCCGCCCGGGCCGATGATCCGGCGCTTCGGCATCCCCGCGAGCGTGGTCGCCGACGTCTATCTGCGCGACCCGGACGCCGGGCGCGAGGTCCGCGACTCGGTGGCCCGCACGCGCGAGCTGTGCGCCGAAATAGGGCTGGTCAACCGGGTCAGCAGGCGGGTCTGGCAGCTCATGGGAGTCTGGGCGGACGCCGCGCCGTCACGACCTCGGTGACCGTCGTCAGCGCCCACCGGCCGTGCCGGGTCGCCCGCGATCCAGTGCACGTTCGGCGAGCGCCGCGCCAGGCGCCTGCCTCGGTCAGCATGCCTAGGCCGGGATCGACGGCCAGGACTTCGCGCACCCGTCCGGCCAGCGGGATCGCCGGCGTGCCAGGGCCGTAGCCGAGATAAAGCACCGTGCTGTCCGCCCCGAACGCCGCCGCCAGGTGAGCGATCACCGGCTCCCGTGGGCGGGAGCGATATTTCGCGTAGCAGGGGGCCGCGCCGCCGAACAGGTCCGCCATGGGTGGGACCATATACAGGTTCATGACGAGGTTCGATGGAAGGTTTCGATCTGTGAGGCGGCTACTCACGGTCCTGCTGCTCGCCGTCGCGGCGACCGGGCTGCTCTGGTCCCCCGCGCGGGCGCACAACGTGCTCATCGGCAGCGACCCCAAGGACGGAGCCGCGCTGACGGCCGCGCCCGAGCGGGTGACGCTGGTGTTCGACCAGGCGGTGCGTCAGGGGTACGCGCAGGTGGGCGTCACGTCGGCGGACGGCGGCTCATGGGCCGACGGTGCCGCCTCGGTGGCGGCGGAACGGGTCAGCGTCCAGGTCAAGCCGTTGCCCGCCGGGTCGTACGTGGTGGGCTACCGCATCCTGTCGTCCGACGGGCACCCGGTCACCGGGAAGATCTCCTTCACCGTGACGGGCGGCGCCGCCGCCGCGCCCGCCGCGCGGGAGACGGCCGGCGGCTCCGACGCGGCGGCGGCCGAGGCGGCGGCCAACGGCGGTGCCGGGATGGCCGTGCTGTGGGTCCTGGGCGCCCTGATCGTCCTGGCCGCGGGCACCATCGTCGCCCTCCGCCGCTCGACCCCCGCATCCCCAGCCACCGCCCCTGCAGAACCCGCACCCCCAGCGACCGCCCCCGCAGAATCCGCACCCCCAACCCCTGCGAACTCCTCAACCCCCACCCCTGACTCCGCATCCCCAACCCCTGCGGGCTCCTCGACTCCTTCCCCTGACTCCGAGGCCCCGGCCCCGGCGGTGGGCGACGGTGGCCGTTCTGGTGAGGGGGCTCGGGCGTGAGTGTGGTCGCTCCCCCGCTGCCGCGGACGCGGGAGGTCGGCGGGCGGCTGGTCGCCGGGGCGTTCGGGGTGTGCGCGGTCGTCGCGGCCGTGGCGGCCAGTTCGCTGACGGCGCAGGAGTCCGTGCCGGGCATCCCCATGCCGGGGCCCGTCGTGGAGATCGGCCTGCCCCTCGTCAGGGCGCTGCTCGACATCGCCGCCGTGGCCGTGGTCGGGCTCAGCCTGCTGCCCAAGCTGCTCGGCTTCAACGCGCCAGAGCGTACCGAGCCGGTCCTGGTGCGGGTGCGCCCGCTGGCGGTGGTGGCCGCGTGGGCGTGGGCGATCTGCGCGCTGTTCACGGTCGTCTTCCAGACGGCCGAGCTCAACCCCGGCGTGGTGCCGACGTTCGGGATGATCGCGGACTACGTCGACACCGTCGGCACGGGACAGGGACTGCTGTTCAGCGCCGCGTGCGCGCTGGCGGCGGCCGGGATCGGGCTGATGGCGGTGCGGTTCGGCGAGAAGGTGCCGGCCGAGCTGCGGGTGATCGTGGGGTTGTTCGGGCTGCTGCCGATCCCGGTCACCGGCCACGCCGTCAACTCGGTCTGGCACGACCCCATCATGATCTCGATGGAGGTCCACGTGATGGGCGCGGCGGCGTGGGCCGGCGGGCTGGTCGTCACGGTCGCCTTCCTCGCGCCGCACCACGACCTGCTGGCGGTGGCGCTGCCGAGGTTCTCCAGGACGGCGACCGTCTGCCTGCTCCTGGTGTCGCTGTCGGGCCTGATCACGGGGCTCGGCACGATGGCGCTCACGCCCGGCGTGACACTGCCCGACGCGATCGTGACCAGCCACTACGGACTGCTGGTCGTGGCCAAGGCGGCGCTGGTGGCGCTGCTCGTGCCGCTCGCCGCGCACATCCGCTTCCGGCTGCTGCCCGCCATCAGGAGGGGGCAGGCCACCGCCCTGGTCGGGTGGACGGTGGCCGAGGTGAGCGTGATGGGGCTGGCGTACGGGGTGGCGGTGGCGATCACCCGCGCCTCGATCGCCTGACCGCCCCTCCTGCCCGGAACCTCAGGTGGTGGCGAGAGCCTCAGGCGGTGGTGGGAGCCTCAGGTGGTGGCCGGAGCCTCAGGTGGTGGCCGGAGCCGCCACCACCGGGGCGGGCGTCCCCACGGGTTGAGCCCTCCTGCGGCCGGTGAGTGCCTCGATCGCCAGCCAGGCGACGAGCAGGCCGATGCCGGCCCACACCGCCGACGACGTGGCGAGCGGGGGCGCTCCGAGCAGCCCCTCCTGGCCCTTGAGAGCGCCGTAGACCGGCCCCATGACCGCGTTCTGCACCACGAGCGCGCCGTACGCGGCGGCGGTCGCGACGACCGTGCCCAGCACCGCCCGCACGTACGGCATGCGCACCAGGAACGCGACGTCCACCAGCAACCCGGCCACGACCAGGAAGAACGGCAGCGCGGACGGCGGGAAGCCGGTGAAGGTGAGCAGCGGCCAGATCACGGTCCTGAACCCGACGTAGCCGGCCGCGACGAGCGTCGCCGCGCCGGACCTGCCGATCAGCCGCCTGGCCAGCACCAGCACGGACAGCCCGACGACCACCGCGTAGACCGGGTAGAGGTAGTCGGGCACCGGCAGCGTGAACCCGGCCATCATCTCCCTGTCGATGGGCCGGTTCATCTGGTCGGCCGCGAACTGGAGCAGGATGGGCTCGGCGTAGGTCGCCTTGTTGTCCCAGGCGCCGAGCGAGAGCACGCCGTACTCCTGGTGCTGCTCGGGGAAGTGCACGTTCTC
Source organism: Nonomuraea sp. NPDC049421 (assembly GCF_040677005.1). Taxonomy (NCBI): domain Bacteria; kingdom Bacillati; phylum Actinomycetota; class Actinomycetes; order Streptosporangiales; family Streptosporangiaceae; genus Nonomuraea; species Nonomuraea sp. NPDC049421. The sequence continues at coordinate 69,335 of NZ_JBFAQA010000015.1, read as the reverse complement.
CAGGAAGAACGCGAAGAAGGCGCCCAGCACGACCGTGCGCTCGCGCCCGGGCGGCGCGCCCATGAACCAGCCCCTGATCACGCCGGCGATCATGAAGAACGTCCCGACGTACAGCATGATGTGGGACGGGCTCCACGAGGTGATGTCGAGCCCGTTGACGCGGTGGTTGATCAGGTCGAGCGGCACCGCGACGAGGAAGACGCCGGTGCCCCACTGGATGAGCTTGAGCGCCTTCTTGTCGACGCCGTAGCCGGTGTAGCCGTGGATCAGGGTGAGGGCGACGGCGACGGCGGTGCCGGCGGAGTTGAGCAGGTGGGGCGGCGCGAGGTCGTCACGCAGCCACTTGAAGTGCCAGGAGACGTCCCAGGCCGAGCCGAGCAGCTTGAGCGTGAGCGCCACCAGCCAGCCGAAGTAGAGCACCCTGAACAGGTCGGGCGGTGTGTCGCGGCCTGCCTCGCCGCGGGTCCAGTAGGGCAGGGCCCACGCGGCGGCCTTCTTGAGCGTTGCTGGAGACTTCACGGCAGAGAATCTTACGGTCAGCCGCCCGGAACGCCGCTCCCGGCCGGGCTCGCGGTCGCCCGCAGGGAGAACATCAGCGGGATCCGCGGCGCGCCGGCGGGCGGGCGGTAGCCGCCGTCGCGTTCCGTGTAGGTGCCGAAGCGGCGGAACAACGTGTGGTCGTGCTCGTGCAGGAACTCCAGGCGCAGGCCGGCGTTCGCGACCGCGGTGACGATCTCACCCATGCCGTGCCTGAACTCCACGGACGTCCGGTGTTCGAGCACTTCGGGGCCGGTGTAGGTGTGCGGGTAGTCCCAGACGTGGGGGCCGCGGTCGAAGTAGTCGCTGGTGACCTTGGTGCCGGTTTCGTCGTCGAGGACCTCGGTGAACGGGTGGAAATCGGCGACATAGAGGAATCCGCCGGGTTTGAGCAGGCGGGCGACGGTCCCGGCCCAGCGGGTGAGGTCGGGCAGCCAGACGAGGGCTCCGATGCCGGTGTAGACGATGTCGTACGTCGCGCCGAGCGCCTCGGGAGCGTCGTACACGTCGGCCGTGACGAACCGCGCCGGGATGCCGCACTCCGCGGCGATGCGCTCGGCCTCATGGATCGCGGCGTCGGACAGGTCGAGGCCGGTCACCTCCGCGCCCAGCCTGGCCCAGGAGAGGGTGTCGAGGCCGAAGTGGCACTGCAGGTGCACCAGGCTGCGGCCGGTCACCTCGCCGACCTCCTCGATCTCGAACGCGCGCAGCGGGCTGCGGCCGGACTTGAAGCCCGCGACGTCGTAGAAGGAGCTGGCGACGTGGACGGGGACGCGCGCGTTCCAGTTGTCCCGGTTGATGCGCAGGTAGTCGACCATGATCGTGATGATAGGCAGCCGATCGCCGGGTTTTCAGCACGTTTTCCTGGAGCTCAGGCGTACCGGAAGGTGCTTGAGGCCGTTCTGGAAGTTGGAGGTGAGGCGGCGGGGCGGGGCGGCGAGTTCGACGTCCCACTTGAGCAGCTCCCTGAACACCGAGCGGAGCTGGGCGCGGGCCAGGTGCGCGCCGAGGCAGAAGTGCGGGCCGAAGCCGAAGCTGACGTGGTCGTTGGGGGTGCGGGCGATGTCGAAGCGGTCGGGGTCGGGGAAGACGGCCGGGTCGCGGTTGGCGGAGGCGTGGTAGACGACCACCTTCTCGCCCGCCCTGATCCGCTGCCCGCCGAGGGTGAGGTCGTGGGTCGCCGTACGCCTGAAGTGCATGACCGGCGGCCAGAAGCGCAGCATCTCCTCGATGGCGGAGTCGAGCAGCTCGGGGTGCGCGCGCAGGCGCTCCAGCTGGTCCGGGTGCTCAAGGAGGGTGAGCAGGCCGCCGGGGATGCCGTTGCGCAGGGTCTCGTTCCCGGCGACGGCGAACAGGAAGAACATGTTCTCGAACTCGGCCTCCGTCAGGCCGCCCTTCCGCATGGCGGACATGACGGACTCGTCGTCCACGGGGGACTCTCCCAGCGCGTGCGCGTAGGCGAACATGTCGGCCAGGGCCGCCCGCGACCGCGGGTTGACGCCGGGCCGCGGCTCCGGCCTGGCTTTGACGGCCTGACGGCCCATGGGGGTCAGGGAGGCGACGTCCGCCGTGGACAGGCCCGCGTAGTCGGCGTCCTGGTAGCCGATGACGCGCGACGCCCAGTCGTAAAGCAGCCGCCTGTCCTGCGCGGGCACCCCCATGACGTGCGCCAGCGTCCAGACGGGCAGGTCGGCGGCCACCTCCACGACGTCGCACTCCCCCGCCTCGAACAGCGCCGCCGCCCGCCGCTCGATCGTCCGCTCCAGGGCTCGTACGGCGCGGGGCGTGAAGGCCGCCGCCACGATCCTGCGCAGCCTGGAGTGACCCGGTGGGTCCATGTTCAACATCTGCACCTGGACGAACTCCAGGTCGGACGGGGTGTCGGGGTCGCGGATCTGGGTGGCGCCGAGATGGGAGGAGAAGTCCTCCGGGGTACGGAGGACGTGCTTGACGTCGGCATGCCGGAACACCGCCCAGTACCCGGGCCCCGCCCGCCACGGCCCCACCGGAGGCTCGGGGACGCGGCAGACGGGGCTCTCCTCGCGCAGCCGGGCGAAGAGCTCGTACGGGACGGCCCGGTCGTAGGTGGAGGGCAGGAACACCTCGACCACATCACCCCCAAGGTCCGCCTCCTTCGCCCGCAGCCGCCGATCCCGCTCCCCCGGTCTCTGATCCGGCTCCGTCGCCTGGCGCCACCGATCCCGCTCGCCCGGCCTCTGGTCCGCCGCCTCGGGCCTCGGTCTTCGGGGGCGTCGGGGGCGTCGGTCCATCGCACCGTCGTCGTTCGCGGCCGACATGTGCATCCTCCGGGCTCGTCCACAGGCAGTTCGCGGGGCGTGGCCGGTTGTCCACAGGTCGTGCGTGCGGCGGCCCGCCCGTCCTGTCCAGCGTGCATGATGTCCGCGTGACTCCAGAAGACGCAGAGGCGATCCTCCAGGAATACTTCGCCCCCTGGATCCGTCAGCTCGGGCTGCGCGTGGAGGAGGTCGGCGAGCGCCACGCGATCGTCCGCCTCCCCTGGTCCGACGACCTGGCGAGGGAGGGCGGCGGGCTGTGCGGCCAGGCCATGATGGCCGCCGCCGACACCGCCACGGTCGTCGCGATCTCGGCGGCGCGCGGCGGGTTCGTGCCGATGACGACGGTGCAGCAGTCCACCACGTTCCAGCGCCCGGTGGTCGGCGACGACGTGCTGATCGACGTCCGCATCACCAAGCTCGGGCGCACGCTCGCCTTCTCCGAGATCACCTTGCGTGCGGCGGAGAGCTCCGAAACGGCCGCCCACGCCACGACCGTCTACGCACTCCTGGCCTGACCCCCGCCTCGGCCAGGGTCCGCGCCCTGCCAGCGTGAGCGTGCGCCGCCCTGGCCACGGTCTGCGCGATGCCGGGGCATGAGCGCACGCCCAGCCGCGGTCCGCGCACTGCCGGCATGAGCGTTCGCACAGGGCGCGCGGGTTCGGGACCTGAGCCGCGAGGGTTCGGGACCTGAGTGCGAGGGTTCGGGGCCTCAGCGGCGAGGGTTTGCGCGATCTTGCCGGAACGGCCGCTGACCAATCCTTTCAACCCCGGTTCACTCCTGGGCGGTGTCCGCGCGGGCGCCGTCTCAGGGATCTCTCAGGTGCGGAAAGTAGGCTCACCACATGAAGCGTGTGGCCGCTCTGGTAGTGGCACTCGCCCTCATCGGGGTGGCGACATGGCTCGTATGGCCGTCGGCGCCCCAGGTGCGGGGCCAAGACCAGCAGATAACCGTCGTCGACGGACCGTCGGACGACCAACGGGTCGAACTCGACACGACGTTCTTCCCGCCGCCGGAAGGCGGAAAAGCGCCCGTCATCCTGCTCGCCCACGGTTTCGGCGGCAGCAAGCAGAGCATGCGGGACCAAGCGGTCCGCCTCGCCCAGCAGGGCTACGGCGTGCTGACGTGGTCGGCGCGCGGCTTCGGCCGTTCCGGCGGCCAGATCGCGCTCAACTCGCCCGACTACGAGGTCAAAGACGTCAAGCAGCTGATCGACTGGCTCGCCAAACGTCCCGACGTGCAGCTCGACGCGGCGGGCGACCCTCGTGTGGGCATCGCGGGCGGCTCCTACGGCGGCGCCATCGCGCTGATGACGGCGGCGTACGACCAGCGCGTCGATGCGATCGTCCCGCAGATCACCTGGTCCGACCTGTCCGACGCGCTGTTCCCCAACGCGGCCGCGCCGAGCTCGGGCGAGACGGCCGGTGGGGTCTTCAAGCGCATGTGGGCCGGCATCTTCTTCGGCCAGGGCGTCTCGCTCGACGCCTCGTCGCTGCTGGGCCGGCGTGAGGCCGCCGCGCCGCTGACGCCTGAGCAGGCGCGGTGCGGCAGGTTCCTGCCCGCCATCTGCGACATCTACCAGCAGGTCGCCACCGACGGCCAGGCCACGCCCGAGGCGGTGGAGCTGCTGCGCAAGTCCAGCCCCGTCACGGTGGCCGGGCAGATCAAGGCGCCGACGCTGCTCATCCAGGGGCAGCGCGACTCGCTGTTCCCGATCGGCCACGCCGACGCCAACGCCAAGGCCATCGCCGCCGCCGGCACGCCGGTGAGCATCGCCTGGTTCGACGGCGGGCACGACGGCGGCAACGGCGAGGCCGACTGGCTGTTCGAGCAGACCTCGGCCTGGTTCGGCCACTACCTCAAGGGCGAGGGCTCGGGTGACGCCGCGACGCCGGTGAGCGCGTTCACGGTGACCCGCGACGGCGGACGCGACCCCGGCACCCGCCAGCGCATCCGCCTGCACCCCGAGGCCGACTCCTACCCCGGCCTGACCGGCACCGACACCACTGCCGTCGAGCTGAGCGGCCCCGCGCAGAACGTCGTCAACCCGCCGGGCGGCGCGCCCGCCTCCATCTCCACGGTGCCGGGCATCGGCGGCCTGCTGGGCGGCCAGGGCACCGGCATCTCCCTGGACATGCCGGGCCAGAGCGCGGCCTTCGAGTCCGGGCCGCTCACCGCGCCGCTCCAGCTCACGGGCAGCCCGACCGTCAAGGTCACGGTGACGGGCAAGGGCGAGGCGACGCTGTTCGCCAAGCTCTACGACGTGGCCGACGCCCTCCAGCCGCCCACCCTGCCCGCGGGGCTGGTGGCGCCGTTCCGGGTGACCATCCCCGAGGGCGCGGGCAGCGCCGAGGCGACGATCACGCTGCCGGCCGTCGACCACCGCTTCGCCGTGGGCCACCGCCTGCGCCTGGTGGTGACGACGACCGACATGGGCTTCGCGACGCCGGCCCAGCCCGCCGCGTACCAGGTGGCGCTGGCCTCCCCCGCCCTGACCGTCCCCACGGTCTCGACGCTGGCCGCCGCGCCGACGGGGGTCGCGTGGTGGGTGTGGGCGATGCCGCTGGCCGCCGTGGTGATCGCCGCGATCATCCTGGCCACGGGCCGCACCTCCTCCCGCCGCCGCCCGGCCTCCCCCACCAGGTCCATCCCCTCCGACGCCACCGAGGCGAGAGAGAGCGTGGCCGCCAACCTCACCACCGCCGGGGCGTCTCGAAGCACGGCCGGCCCGAACGGCAAGACGCACGGCCACGACACGTCCAGCGACACCACCGCCAACGAGACGCCCGCGACCGGCACGAACGGCGAGACGCGCGAGCGTGACGTGGCCGGTGACGCCGCCGCACGCAACGAGGATGCCGGTCGCGAGGTCGCCGGGGCCGGTACGGGGGTGCCGCTAGAGATCAGTGGGCTGACCAAGGCGTACAGGAACGGTGAGCTGGCCGTCGACAACCTGTCGTTCCGCGTCGAGCAGGGCCAGGTGCTGGGGCTGCTCGGCCCCAACGGCGCCGGCAAGACGACGACGATGCGGATGATGATGGGCCTCATCCAGCCCGACGCCGGCGAGATCCGCATCTTCGGCGAGCGGGTGACGCCGGGCGCGCCCGTGCTGTCGAGGCTGGGGTCGTTCGTCGAGGGGCCGGGGTTCCTGCCTCATCTGTCGGGGCGCGACAACATCCAGCTCTACTGGGCGGCCACCGGCAGGCCCACCGCCGACGCCCACTTCGACGAGGCGCTGGAGATCGCCGGTCTCGGCAAGGCGCTGGAGCGGGCCGTACGCACCTACTCACAGGGCATGCGGCAACGGCTGGCCATCGCCCAGGCGATGCTCGGCCTGCCCGACCTGCTCGTGCTCGACGAGCCCACCAACGGGCTCGACCCACCCCAGATCCGGGAGATGCGCGAGGTGCTCAAGCGCTACGCGCGCGACGGCCGTACCGTGATCGTCTCCAGCCACATGCTGGCCGAGGTCGAGCAGGCCTGCAGCCACGTCGTGGTGATGCAGCGCGGGCGGCTGGTCTCGACCGGCCCCGTCTCGCGGCTGCTCAGCTCGGCCGCGACAGGAAACGGGCACGGACCGCGCTTGGAAGACGTGTTCCTCGACCTCATCGGAGACAAAGGGTGACCACCGCGACCGGTTACGCGCCCCGCCGCACGCTGCCGCTGCGGGTGGAGATCGTCAGGCAGTTCAAGCGGCGGCGGACGATCGGCATGTTCGCGCTGCTGCTGGCGTTGCCGTGGATCCTGGTGATCGCGTTCCAGTTCGGGCCGCAGTCGAGCGGGCAGGGGCAGTCGTCGCTGCGCATCTCCGACCTGGCCACCGAGAGCGGCCTCAACTTCGCCGCCTTCGCCCTGTCGGTGTCGGCCAGCTTCCTGCTGGTGGTGGCGGTGGCGCTGTTCTGCGGCGACACCGTGGCCAGCGAGGCCAACTGGTCGTCGCTGCGCTACCTGCTGGCGGCCCCGGTCCCCCGCGACCGGCTGCTGCGCCAGAAACTGATCGTCGCGCTCGGCTACTCGGCGGCGGCGGTGATCTGCCTGCCGCTGATGGCGCTGCTGGCGGGCACGCTGGCGTTCGGCTGGGACGACATCCAGGTGCCCGGCACGGGTGAGGTCATCCCGGCGCTCGACGTCCTGCCCCGGTTCGGCATCGTGATCGGGTACGCCCTGGTCAGCCAGCTCGTGGTGGCCGCCCTGGCCTTCCTCATCTCCACGATGACCGACTCGCCGCTCGGCGCGGTGGGCGGGGCCGTCGGGCTGTGGATCATCTGCACGATCCTGCAGGCGGTCGAGGCGCTGGGGTCGCTGCGCGAGTTCCTGCCGACGTTCTGGAACAACGCCTGGCTCGACGCCCTGGCGCCGGAGCTCGACTGGAGCGGCATGGCCAAGGGCGCCTCGGTCTCGATCACGTACGCCGCGATCCTGATCGCCATCGCCTTCCGCCGCTTCCGCAGAAAGGACGTAGTGAGCTGACGCTCCACCCCTGACCTCGGGAGCCACCAGACGATCGATGGCGGGGCACCCGGCACCTGTGGCCGGGCACCCCGCCATCGGCGCTGTGCACCCTGCACGAGCGGCACGGCGCCCCGCCATCGGCGCTGGAGCTCTATGGGCTGGAGATGCGCTCAGGTGCGGCAAGCGGCCCGACGGCTGTGCAAGGCGCGCCCTCTGGTACGGCGCCCCTGACGGAGGCGCCTCCGGACGCGGGCACGTGCGGGCCAGAGCGCGTGCGGGCCAGAGCGCGTGCGGGCCAGAGCGCGTAGGCCGGAGCGCGTGCTCGCGAGAGCGCGTGCGGACGGAAACGTGTGCGGGCCGGAGCGCGGAGCGATGAGTGCTCTCCGCCGTTCCCGAGGGCGCGGAAGTCCTGGCCCCCTGTGGGGTTAGTCGAGCCAGGCGAAGGACTTTGTTACTGCCTTCTTCCAGCCGGCGTAGCCTTCCTCGCGTTGTTCTTCGGTCCACGTCGGTTCCCAGCGGCGGTCTTCTGCCCAGTGGGTGCGGAGTTCGGTGGTGTCTCTCCAGTAGCCGACGGCGAGGCCGGCCGCGTATGCGGCGCCCAGGGCCGTGGTCTCCGAGACGGTGGGGCGGCTGACGGGGACGCCGAGGATGTCGGACTGGAGTTGCATGCACAGGTCGTTCGAGGTGACGCCGCCGTCCACACGCAGGACGTCCAGGACGACCCCCGAGTCGCGCTGCATGGCCTCCACCACGTCCCGGCTCTGGTAGCAGATGGCCTCCAGGGTCGCGCGGGCGATGTGGGCGTCGGTGTTGTAGCGGGACAGGCCGACGATGGCGCCACGGGCGTCGGCCCGCCAGTACGGCGCGAACAGCCCGGAGAAGGCGGGCACGAAGTAGACGCCCCCGTTGTCGGGCACCTGCCGCGCCAGCGTCTCGCTCTGCGGGGCGGAGGTGATGATGTGGAGCTGGTCGCGCAGCCATTGGACGGCGGAGCCCGTGACGGCGATGGAGCCCTCCAGTGCGTAGACGGCCGGCTGGTCGCCGAACTTGTAGGCGACGGTGGTGAGCAGGCCGCTCTCGGAGCGTACGCGGGAGGTGCCGGTGTTGAGCAGCAGGAAGTTGCCGGTGCCGTAGGTGTTCTTGGCCTCGCCGGGCGAGAAGCAGACCTGGCCGACGGTGGCCGCCTGCTGGTCGCCGAGGATGGCGGTGATGGGCACCTCGCCGCCGACCGGGCCGTACCCGAGCGTGACGCCGTAGTGGGAGGGGTCGGCGGAGGGGCGGATCTCGGGGAGCATGGCGCGCGGGATGCCGAAGAAGGACAGCAGCTCGTCGTCCCAGTCGAGGGTGTCGAGGTCCATGAGCATCGTGCGGCTGGCATTGGTGACGTCGGTGATGTGCACGCCGCCGTTGACGCCGCCGGTGAGGTTCCACAGGGTCCAGGTGTCGGTGTTGCCGAAGACGGCCTCGCCGCGGTCGACGGCCTCGCGGACGCCGTCCACGTTCTCGAGGATCCATTGGATCTTGCCGCCGGAGAAGTACGCCTCGGGCCGCAGCCCCGTCTTGTCGCGGATGACCTGGCCGCGGCCGTCGCGTTCGAGTTCGGCGGCGATGCGGTCGGTGCGGGTGTCCTGCCAGACGATGGCGTTGTAGTAGGGGCGGCCGGTGCGCGGGTTCCACACGATGGTGGTCTCGCGCTGGTTGGTGACGCCGAGGGCGGCGAGGTCGCTGTGATGCAGGCGGGTGCGCTGGAGGGTGGTCTGGATGACGGCGGCGGTACGCGTCCAGATCTCGATCGGGTTGTGCTCGACCCAGCCGGCTCTGGGCAGGATCTGCTCGTGTTCGAGCTGGTATTTGGCGTATTCAGCGCCGTCGTGATCGAAGATCATGAAGCGGGTGCTGGTGGTGCCCTGGTCCACCGCGCCGACGAAATCAGGCATGGCTCACTCTCAATCTGACGGCTTCACGGTGTCGCGGTCCTCGCCCTGCGGCAGGAAGCGGGCGATGCACAGCTGGTAGAGGGCGGCTCCGAGCGCCGCGCCGACCAGCGGGCCGACGATGGGGACCCACCAGTACGGGTCGCCGTACTGATCTCGCCAGGCCCCGTCGTACCCGGTGAGCCAGCTGGCCAGGCGGGGGCCGAAGTCGCGGGCCGGGTTGATGGCGTAGCCGGCGTCGGTGCCGAACGACATGCCGATCCCGACGATGAGCAGGCCGATGATGAACGGCCCCAGGTTCGCCCCCGGCGCCATGTTGAGGACGTCGGAGAGCGCGAAGAGGACGAACAGCAGGATCGCGGTGCCGATGATCTGGTCGCGCAGCCCGCCCCACATGGAGACCGGCAGGGTGCCGTTGCCGGGGAGGGTGGAGAAGACGATCTGGGTCTTGATGGTGTGGCCGGGGTCGGCCATGGCCAGGACCTCGGTGTAGTTCCAGCGCACGATGAGCGCGGCGACGAACGCGCCGAGGGTCTGCGCCAGCGCGTACGGGAGCACCTTCGGCCACGGGAACCCCCGGAACAGCGCGAACCCCAGGGTCACGGCCGGGTTGATGTGGGCTCCCGTCGTGCGGCCCGCGACGTACACGCCGAGCGTCACGCCGATGCCCCACGCCCACGCGATGCTGTCGTGGTCGCCCAGCTCGGCGGCGATGACCTGCGCGACGACGCCGCAGCCGAACAGGATGAGCACCATCGTGCCGAGGAACTCCGCGATGAGCTCCCCCGTCAGCTTCCGCTGGGTGAGCAGATGCGCCACCGATCCACCTCCTTGCCGTGCTTGTCTGCTTTCCCGATCAACGGGCGCCGCATACGGCATGTGGTGGATAGGTTGCGCAAAGTGCTGGAGGGCGGACCTCTCAGAGAGCGCGGGTGAAGGTGACCAGGCTGGTGCCGGGGCCGTTGTAGCCGGGCACCGGGTCGCCGGCCGTGAAGCCCATCCGCTGGTGGAACGCGATCGACGTCGCGTTGGCGGGGGACGTCACCGCGCGGACGACGTGGCGGCCGTGCTCGCGGGCGAGGGCGAAGAAGCGCTCGTAGAGGGTGCGGGCGAGGCCGCCGCGCCTGGCCGCCGGGTGCACGCCGGCGAAGTGGATGTACGCCTCGCCGGGCAGGGACGGCGACGGGAAGCCGATCAGGAAGCCGGCCAGGTCACCGGAGCTCTCGGCGACGAGGCTGGTGGCGTGGAAGTGGTCGAGGAAGAGCCGCGGGAGCGCGGCGCGGATCGGCCGGCCCCACCAGTCGTCGGCCACGGCGGCGATGGCGTCGTAGTCGGCCGGTGCGGCGGGGCGGAGGTCGTAAGGGGGCACCTGGTCAGTCCCAGTGCGGGGGGCGGTTCTCCAGGTAGAAGGCATCGTCGTCGGTGTCGCGCCACTCGCCCCAGCCGAGGTCGGTGTCGTCGGAGGTCTGGTCGGGTAGGAATTCCTTCACGTCGTACATGCTACCGAGGCGTACAAACCTGTCCCCGGTGTGTCCGCTGGATCAAGGACAGTTCGCAAGGTCAGCGGTACGATGCGTAGGCAGGTGTCGCCGATCCCCCCGTGAGGCTGCTCATGGCCACCCCGACAGGCTGGCGGCGAGAAGGCAATCTACCGGCGGAGCTGACCAGCTTCATCGGCAGGACACGTCTCCTCGCCAACCTCAAACGACACCTCAACGAGTCACGCCTGGTGACCGTGACCGGCATCGGTGGTGTCGGCAAGTCGCGCACGGTGCTGCGCCTGGCCCATCAGGTGCGCGCCCACTACCCCGACGGCGTGTGGTTCGCCGATCTCGCCCGGCTGCAGGACGCGGGCATGGTCAAGCACACGATCGCCTCGGCGCTCGGCATCGCCGACCAGTCGTCGCGCACCGAGTCGGAGTCGCTGTCGGAGTGGGTCGGCGAGCGCGACATGCTGCTCATCATCGACACCTGCGAGCACCTCGTGCAGGGCTGCGCCGAGCTGGTGCACGAGCTGCTGGAGGCGGCGCCCAACCTCAAGGTGCTGGCCACCAGCCGCCAGTCGCTGCACCTGCCTTACGAGCACGTCGTGCCGGTGCCGCCGCTGCAGGTGCCGGGCGACGACCCGGCCGAGAGCCTGTTCACCAACGAGTCGGTGCAGCTGTTCTCGGCCCGCGCGAGCGCCAGCGTGCCCGACTTCGTGCTCGACGAGGACAACATCGGCCCGGTGGCCGAGCTGTGCCGCAGGCTCGACGGCATCCCGCTGGCGATCGAGCTGGCCGCGGTGCGGCTGCGCGCGCTGTCGGTCGAGCAGATCCTGGGCCTGCTGGCCGACCGGTTCAGCCTGCTGGCGGGCGCGAGCCGCACGGCGCTGCCCCGGCACCAGACGCTGCGCGCGGCGATCGGCTGGAGTCACGAGCTGTGCGAGCCGGCCGAGCGGCTGCTGTGGGCGCGGCTGTCGGTGTTCGCCGGTGACTTCGAGCTCGACGCGGCGAGGTTCGTCTGCTCCGACGGGCGGCTGCCGTCAGAAGACATCACCGACCTGGTGACGGGCCTGGTGGAGAAGTCGATCCTGCTGATCAGGAGCAACCACGCGGGCGTGCGCTACAAGCTGATCGACACGCTGGCCGAATACGGCGAGGAGTGGCTGGAGAAGCTGGGCCAGACCGAGCAGCTGCGCCAGCGCCACCTGGAGTACTACCTGAGCCTCGCGCAGCGCAGCGAGGACGCCTGGTCGGGGCCGCGGCAGATCTACTGGTTCGTCCGCATGCGGCAGGAGCACGACAACGTCCGCCTCGCGCTGGAGCACTCGCTGTCCACGCCGGGCAAGGAGCCGCTCGCGCTCACCCTGCTGTCGTCGCTGTGGTTCATGTGGGTGTGCTGCGGCTTCGCCCGCGAGGGCCGCCTCTACCTGGAGCGCGCGCTGGAGGCCAACCCCACGGTGAGCAAGGAGCGCTGCAAGGCGCTGTGGGTGCTCTCCTACACCAAGAGCGCCCAGGGCGACAGCGCGGGCGCGCTGGCGGCGGCCGAGACGTGCAGCACCGAGGCCGTCCGCGTCGGCGACTCGCGCGCGGTGATCCTGGCCTCGAAGATGCAGGGCACGGCCGCGCTGCTCCAGGGCGACCTGCAGAAGGCCAGCGCGCTGCTCGGCGTGGCGATCGAGTTCAACACCGACAACAAGGAGCTCAACCCCGGTCTGCTGCCCGCGATCGTGGAGCTGTCGATCGTGCTGACCACGCAGGGCGAGCTCTACGAGGCCGAGTCGCTGCTGCAGGACTGCCTGCAGGTGTGCAAGGAGCGCGGCGAGCTGTGGGTCGGCTCCCACGCGCAGTGGGCGCTGGCCAGCACCAGGCTGGCGGCGGGGCGCACCGAGGACGCGTTGCAGAACGCGCGGGAGTCGCTGCGGATCAAGCGGCACTTCCACGACACGATGGGCACCCTGACGGCGCTGGAGACGACGGCCCGGATCCTCGTCATGCTCGGCCGGCCGCTGACGGCCGCCCGCCTGCTCGGGGCGTTGCAGCAGAGCTGGAAGACGGCGGGGCTGCCGCAGCTCGGCGCGCCGTGGATGACCGGCGACCACAACGGGTGCGTGCGGGAGTGCCAGCGCCAGCTCGGCGAGCTGGCTTACAAGGACGCCTTCGAGGAGGGTGCCAGGCTCGACCTCGACGAGGCGTCCGCGCTCGCGCTCGACGACACGGACGCCCCTGACGAAGGCTGATGCGGGACCGTCAGACGGCCTTCGGCCACTGGGTGCCGTCAGGCCAGGCGTGCACATACCGCGCACTGCCGAGGGAGAATGCGATGTGGCCGCGAACCCAGTGTTCGAGGCCGCGGACGTACTTGCGCACCGGGAGCGGCGCCCACTGTTCGAGCACGGCGCGCCGGGCGACGAACGCCGCGATCGCGTCGTTGTGCATCTGCGCGACCTCGCGCAGCGCGTCCTGCAAGGTGAGGGACTTGTGCGTGGCCAGCACCGTCACGAGATTGTGCCGGGCCTTGTCGTTGCCGCGTTCCTTGGCGTACGACAGCAGGTCGTTGTCCCAGCCGATGAGGTCGCACGCCAGGTCGGAGAGCATGCGCACGTCGGGGTGGTGCCATTCCTCGGCTTCGAGCCGGTAGCCGCCCCCGACGTCGATCAGCGCGAAGCAGGTGTAGGTGGCCCCCGTGATGCGGCGCATCAGGACGTAGTCCTCGGGGGTGGGGATGAGGTCGACCTCCCGGTTGGCGGCCTCCCAGATCTGGGCGAACAGGTATTCCTTCACCGTGATGCGCCACCGGTCCACCTGGGCGGGGGTGGCGTACTCGGAGATCCGCTGCTGGAGCTCCTGGAGCGCCTGCCCGAAGGGGTCGTCGGCGGTGGGTCGCCGCCGGCCGTCGAGGATCTCGAGGAGCGGCGGCAGGGCGCGGGCGAGTGCGGAGGCCCGGTGCCCCATCAGCTCGCCTTCGCAGAACGCGTCGTCGAAGGCGAACAGCCAGTTGTACCAGTCGTTGATCAGCCGGAGGCTCTCGCGCGGCACGGTGGGGTTGGTCCGTGCCGCGAGCAGGCCGATCTTGGAGCGCCGGAAGTGCTCAATCGTGTCGGCGCCGTTCAGCATGTTGGAGGCGGCCAGCCACAGGTGGCTCTCCGTGTCGACCTCCGAGGCATGGACGTTGACCTCGTTCGGGAACGGACACGGCAGCGGAGGGATGTGGAGCGGTCGCCTACTGAAGGGATGCGCAGATGTAGCCACGCCTTCCAGCATGACTAGAGAGTGTTCGAAAGGCCACACTCGGCAACTTCGCGCCCTTAAATGCTTATTTCATACTATGAAGCGCTTTGCGGGAAGCATTGGATAAACAGGCTAATCGCCAACATTTGCGTAGTCTGCCGGGCGGACGGCAGTCCCGCACCAGGATCCGCTCCGGTGTCCGGCAACGCTCTGACCACGGCGGACTCTTTCATGAGCACCGCACAGGCCGCCCACGGTCATCGGCCCCATGATCGCCGGCAGCCGGGTGTGACAAGCACGCGTACAGACTCGGCGTGACCGTAATAAGCCGCCGGCCTCAGCAAAGTGTCACCTTTGCCATCGATCAGGCCGGCCGGCGTCCCGGCCTCGGCGTACGCCCGCAGCGCCGCCGCCTCCCCGGCCCTGGCCAGGTCGAACGGCTCGGCCGCGGGCCCTTCGGGCTTCGGGTCCGCGTCCATGTACGCATTCTTCCCTCGATAGGGTGCCCTGCACGGAATCGTTCCGACGCGCCGTAGGTTCTGGTGAAGAGTACCTAGGGAAAGGCTGTCCAACCGTGTTCGACCCGAAGGATCTCTACGAGCTCGCAGACGACGCGCCCGAGCTGCCCGATCCGGTGTTGCTGTACCACTTCGACGGTTTCGTCGACGCGGGCGGTGCCGGACGTCTCGCGCTGGGCCACCTGCTGGCCGAGCTGGAGCACCGGGTCGTGGCGACGTTCGACGTGGACCGGCTGCTCGACTACCGGTCGCGGCGTCCGATCATGACGTTCGACACCGACCGGTGGGTGGATTGGGAGAGTCCCGAGCTGGCCGTGCACGTCGCCAAGGACGCGACGGGCACGCAGTTCCTGGTGATGAGCGGGCCCGAGCCCGACCGGGAGTGGGAGCTGTTCGCCAAGGCCGTGGCCGAGCTGGTCGAACGGCTGAAGGTGAGCAAGCTGGTGACCCTGCACGGCATCCCCATGGCCGTGCCGCACACCCGGCCGCTCGGCGTCACCGCGCACGCCAGCCGGCCCGAGCTGATCTCCACGCAGACCAGCGTGTTCGGCCGGGTTCAGGTGCCCGGCAGCGTGGCGGCCCTGCTGGAGCTGCGGCTGGGCGCCAAGGGTCACGACGCCGTGGGCTACGCGGTGCACGTGCCCCACTACCTGTCGCAGGCCGAATACCCGACCGCCGCCGTGGCGGCCCTGGAGGCGGTGACGCGCGGCACGGGGCTGGTCTTCCCGATGGAGTCGCTGCACGACGCCGCCCGGCGTACGACGACGGAGATCGAGGAGCAGATCAAGGCCTCGACCGAGCTGTCCACCGCGATCACCGGCCTCGAGCAGCAGTACGACGCCTTCGCCGCGGGCGCCGAGCGCGAGAACCTCATGGCCGAGACCACGCCGATGCCCACGGGCGACGAGCTGGCCGCCCAGTTCGAGCGGTTCCTGGCCGAGCGCGACGACGACTAGCGCCGCCTGGAGGGGCGCGCGGACAGCACGGTCGCGAAAGGGGCGGGCGGATAACCTGGGCCGATGAGCGATCAGGCAGACCGGCCGCAACCGCGGCGCGCCTCCCAGCCGTCCGCCGGCACGGACATCCGTGTCGGCCTCGTCGGCTACGGCACCGCGGGGGCCCACTTCCACGCCCCGCTGATCCACGCCACCCCCGGCCTGTCCCTGGCCGCCGTCGTGACCAGGAATCCCGATCGCCGGGCCGAGGTCGCCGCCACGTACGGCGCGGCCGCGGTGGACGACGTGCAGGACCTGTGGGGCCGCTGCGACCTCGTCGTGGTCGCCTCGCCCAACCGCACCCACGTCGCCACGGCCGCGGCGGCGCTCACCGAGGGCCTGCCCGTGGTCGTGGACAAGCCGCTGGCCAGGACCGCCGAGGAGGGGCGCGGGCTGGTCCGCCTGGCCGAGGAGCGTGGTCTCCTGCTGACCGTGTTCCAGAACCGGCGCTGGGACGGCGACTTCCGCACCGTGCGCCGCCTGGCCGGCGAAGGGCTGCTGGGCCGGGTGCTGCGCTTCGAGTCGCGCTTCGAGCGCTGGCGTCCCGTGCCCAAGGGCGGCTGGCGCGAGAGCGGCGGGCCGGATGAGGTGGGCGGGCTGCTGTACGACCTCGGCAGCCACCTGGTGGACCAGGCGCTGCAGCTCCTCGGCCCCGTACGCGCGGTCTACTGCGAGAGCGACGTGCGGCGCGAGGGCGTGGCGGCCGACGACGACACGTTCATCGCGCTGACCCACGCGAGCGGGGCCAGGTCGCATCTGTGGGCCAGCTCGATGGCCGCCCGGCTCGGGCCCAGGTTCCGGGTGCTCGGGTCGGCCGCCGGCTTCGTCAAGTACGGCATGGACGTGCAGGAGGAGCGGCTGCGGGCCGGAATGACGCCCGGCGCGCCGGGGTTCGGGGACGACCCGGAGGAGCGCTGGGGCGAGCTGGGCACGGAGGGCGAGCGGCGCGTCGTGCGTACGGAGGCGGGGGCGTACCTGGACTTCTACCGGGAGGTGGCGGCGGCGCTGCGCGGCGGCGGCCCGCCACCGGTGGACCCGGCGAGCGCCGTCGAGGCGCTCGCCGTCATCGAGGCCGCCCGCCTGTCGGCCTCCCAGGGCATCGTCGTCCACCTCGGCTGAAGGCCCAGGGGAGGCCACTGGGGCCGGCTGGAAGCCCAGGCCGCCGTTCAGGCGGGCTGTCCGCGGTACGGTCCGCGCGGGCTGACCGGGCGAGCTGACCGGGCGAGCTGACCGGGCGAGCTGTCCGGGCGAGCTGACCGGCGGGGCCGTCAGTCGCGTAGGCGGGCGCGCAGGGCGGTCGTGTCGGTGTCGGTCCAGCCGTTCGCGGCCAGCCAGCCCATCGGCCCGCCGAACCGGTCGTCGAGCACGCCCAGGAACTGCTCGATGTAGCGCGCCCGCGGCATGTGGTCGTCGGCCGGGCGCGAGTCGAGGTCGTCGCGGTAGGTGTCGCTGCCGCGCAGCCGCTTGAGAATCAGCTCGAGCCGCTCCCCCGTGGCGACGTAGTCCTCGACGATGGCCTGCCTGGTGGCGCCGGCGACCTCCAGGGCCAGCGCCGCCAGCACGCCGGTGCGGTCCTTGCCCGCCGCGCAGTGCACCAGCGCCGCGCCGTCGTCCAGCGCCATCGCCCGCAGCGCCGCCACCACGCCGTCGGGCCGGTCGCGCAGGTAGCCGAAGTAGAACCCGGTGACCCGCAGCTCCTCGTCGAGCACCCGGTCCGCCCACGGCAGCACCCGCTCGCCGTCGATGCCCTCGGGCGCGACGTCGGCCTCGACGTCGGTGTGCCGGCCGCCCTCGGCGAACAACGTCAGGTGGTGGTGGCGCACCTCGGGCACCCGGGTCAGCGGACCTGGCCCCTCCAGCGTCACCTCGGCCGTCGAGCGCAGATCCACGACGTGCCGCAGGTTGAGCTCGCCGACCAGCAGCGCCACGTCGGCGGGCGTCAGCCCCTGCAGGTTGTCGGCGCGGTAGAGCCGGCCGCGACGGGTGCGGCCGCCGTCACGAGTGGGCAATCCGCCCAGGTCACGCGCGTTGACCGCGCCTTCAAGGTCGATCCACCTCGTCATCTCGCTCATTATTACGACCCTATATGTCCGGCAGAACGCAGCGAATTCGAGGTTCATAACGCAGCATGAACGTATGGATCCACGAGCTCTGCCTCCACGGCTGGTGATCGATCCATCGCTGCCCCCGGAGATCTCGGTCGAGTTGCGGTCGAGCCCGCACATCCTCCGCCAGGCTCGATCGGGCGCGCGAATGGACACCACGCGAAACCCCGCCACCCTGTTCGTCCTGCCGGCCTTCCTGTTGCTGCTGTTCATGCTGACCAGCAGCACGCCCCTGTTCGTCATGGGCACGGGAGTCGGCATGATCGTCGTGATCAGGTGGTTGGCGACGGACGGCACCTACCGCTCGACCAAGCGAAGACTGGGGCTCGCGCGGGCGCACGCCGAGCACTACATCCTTCCCGAGGACCTCGACCACCCCTGCCAGATGCTGCTGCGCAGGGCGCAGAACGCCGTGGAGGCCATTCTCCACTCCAACGTGCACAAGGCCGGGCTCATCGACAGCGTCGAGAACCAGGTGTCGCTGCCCGAGGAGGTCTGGCAGATCGCCCAGCGGCTGCGCCGGCTGTCGTCGATGCACGCCGAGCACGGCAAGCTGGTGCCGCGCGAGCTGCCGCCGGACATGGAGGCGGCGTTCGAGCCGTACACGAGCGCGCTGGACGCCGCCTGGACGTCGCTGACGCACCGCGTACGGCATCTGGAGAAGTACGCCAAGCAGGTGCTGAAGGCCGACAAGGTCTACCACGCCCACCTGCGGCTGGAGAAGCTGGCCGCCAAGACGCCGGAATACCAGCAGCTGCTGGCCGAGACCGTACGCGACGAGCTGGCCCACGGCCGCATCAACGAGCTGTCGGACCAGGCGGCCCATGTGCGCAAGCTGTTCGAGGAGAGCATCCTGCAGGCCAGGCAGACGGCGGGCGAGCTGCTCCGCTCGCCGCTCACCTAGGCGGGGCACAGACGAACGCGGCACAGACGAACGGGGCACGGCTTCGGCCGTGCCCCGTCGTCATGTCAGCCGATCACGGTGCAGCTGGCCGTGGCCTTCTTGGCCGGGTCGCTCTCGGACGTGGCCGTGAGCTTGATCTTGCCGACGTGGCCGCCGCCGGTGCGTACGGCGTCCACGCTGACGAGCTCCTGCTTGCCGAACTCGACGGAGGCCAGCGCGTTGGGCAGCCGGACGTCCCAGCCCTTGCCCTGGACCTCGGCCTTGAGCCGGTAGATGTCGGCGTTGAGGTAGGCGCTGACGTCCTCGGGGTGCTGCCCCCTGGCCGCGGCCTTCTTGCCGGTGTTGAACAGCGGGAACTTGCAGGTGGAGACGTTCTTGCCGGACGGCAGCCCCACCGAGGGCAGCAGCTTGACGCCGCGCCGCTGCGGGCCCGCGCCGTCGAGCGAGCGGATCGCGACCGTGTACGACAGCTGGCCCTTCTTGTCCCGGTGCAGGTCGGTGACGTAGAAGCGCAGGCGGTTGGCCTCGTCGACGTACTCGTACTCGCTGCCGGAGTCGGTGCCGGCGTGGAAGAGGGCGTCGGACAGCTGGCGGTAGTCGCCGATGGTGATCGGCACCTTCGTGCCGTCGGGCAGCACGTAGTCGGTCATGCCGATGTCCTGCGGGTTGGCGTCGATCACCCACTCGAACGGGGACCTGTCCTCGTTCTTGGTCTTGGCGAGCAGCACGCCGGAGTCGGGCGTGAACGAGTCGGCCCCCATCCGGTCGACGACCTCGACGGTGTAGTTGTCGTAACCACCGCCGTCGCACAGCGGGTCGCCGCTGTCACAGGTGCTGCGGTCCTGGTCCATCGCGATGTTGACGCCGGAGAGCCCGTTCTTGCCCGGCTGCACCACGCGGGCCGTCACCTTGGCGGTCACCAGGCCTGACTCGGCGAGCGCCTCGCGGCTGAGCCGCAGCACGTTCGCCTCGTCCACCATGTTCAGCTTGATCTTGTTGCGGAGCATGTGCTGGGCGCCCATCGAGCCGCCCGCGGTGGGCGGGACGAGCCAGCGCGAGTGCGGGCCGCCGGGGCCGTTGAAGCTGCCGCGGCTCAGCATCTCCCAGATGCCGGTGTACGACCGCCGCGGCGGCACCCCGTACGGGTTGTTGTAGTTGTCGGCGATGCCGAAGATGTGGCTCAGCTCGTGGGCGTAGACGCCCATGCCGGAGCTCTCCGCCTGCACCGAGTCGACGCCGAAGCGGGCGTTGGGCCAGAAGTTGGAGCCGGCCTGCCAGGAGGTCCACTCGACGTAGCGGGTCGGCGACCAGTTGGGCAGCGCCGGGTCGTCCGGGCCCCACTCGTCGGTGACGTCCTCCTTCGTCGGGAACTTCATCATCCCGAACTCCTGCCAGGTGGCCGATTCGTCCTGGCCGGCGCTGAGGTAGAAGACGAAGTCGAACTGGTCCGCCACGTCCTGGCCGACGTCGGCCAGCCAGGCGGCGTTGCCGTCGGCGCGCAGGTTCTTGTTGCAGCTGTCGCCGGAGGGGCACGACTGGCGCTGGTACTCCATCGCGTACTCGTGGTCCTTGCCCGGCATCGTGTACGGGCCGAACCCGGTCAGCTCCACGCCGATGCGGCCACCGGAGTCCTCCATCCAGTACTCATGGATGGTGTGCCCCTTGTTGAGGTCGTTCGGGGTGTTGAGGAAGTCCTGGTAGAACCTGGCGACCTGGTCGCGCGGGATGTCGTGGGCCTCGGCGCTCGGGTTGGCGTACACCGTCGAGTTCTGCGGCTGCGTCACCACGAACGGCTGGTTGGGGTAGTCGAGCAGCACGAGCGCGCCCTTGAAGGTGCGCTGCGACCCCTTGACGGCGGGGTCGTTCCACTTCGTGCCGGGGGGCTTCTTGTAGTCCGCCCACGTCATGTTGTCGGGGTTCACCCAGTTCTGCGGGTCGACGGGCTTGAGGCCGGCGCTGGGAGTCTTGCGCAGGGCCCGCTCATCGGCAGCGGCGTCGAGGGATTCGTCGAGCTGCCAGGGCTGGGTCTGCGGCCAGTGGTTCTGCCGCCACGGGTGCTCGGGGTTCTCGGGGGGTGCTGCGGAAGCAGGGGTCGCCATCAGGGTCACCGGGATCAGCACGATGGCCGCCAGCAAACCCTTCAGCAGCTTCTTCGGGGCGTTCACGGCTTGACCGTATAGACGTTGTTGACGGAGATCACCGAGCAGTTGTAGGGAAGACCTGTACTGACATTTCCGTCATTTGTCGAAAAGGCCACGTAAGGGGGTGTTTGTGGTGGATCTTCAGCGGGCCGTGGACGAGCTCGCCGCCCGCCTCGAACGCCCCCTGCTCCTGGAGGACCGCCACCAGCGCGTGGTCGCCTACAGCGAGCAGAACGGCGCGATGGACGACGTCCGCCGCGACTCGATCCTGCGCCGGCACACCGAGCCCGAGGTGCGGCGATGGCTGCGCGCGGCCGGGATCGCCGAGGCCGCCGGGCCGCTGCGCACGCCTGGCGCGCCGCAGCTCGGGCTGCTGCCGCGGGTCTGCGTCCCCGTACGGCACGCCGACGGCCTGCTCGGCTTCCTGTGGTTCATCGACGCCGAGCCGCCCATGCCCGAGCCGGCCGTCGCCGAGGCCGCCCGCGCGGTGCCTGGGCTCGCCCTCGCGCTGTTCCACGAGAGCCTGGCCAGCGGGCTCGCCTCGCAGCGGGAGCTGGAGGCGGTGACGGGGCTGCTGCTCGGCGAGCGGGACGCGGCCAGGCAGCTCATCGAGGCGGGCGCGTTCCCGCAGGCGCAGCCGGTGACCGTCCAGGTGGCCAGGCCGCGTACGGCCGAGCCCGACGACGCGCTCCGGCTGGCGCTGGAGCAGGGGCTGCTGGCGCTGCGGCGGCGGCTGAGCGGGCACCACCCGCTGCACCTGATGCGCTACGACCACGCGGTGCTGCTCACGGCGGGGCCGCCGGTCCCGGCCGACGAGCTGCACGCGGCCATGCCGGTGCCGGTGGTGGTCGGGGTGGGGCGGCCCAGGGCCGAGCTGGCGCTGGCGGCGGAGTCGTACCGGGAGGCCAGGCACGCGGCCGAGGTGACGGCGCGGGTGCCCGGCCTCGGGCGTACGGCGGAGTGGGCCAGGCTGGGCGTCTACCGGATGCTCACCCAGCTGCCCGACCAGGAGCTGCACCCGGGGCTCGAAGGGCTGCTGGCGGACGCGCAGTACCTGCCACTGCTGGAGACCTTGGAGACGTACCTGGATCTGGCGGGCAGCGCGGTGGCGACCTCGAAGGCGCTGCGGCTGCACAGGACCTCGCTGTACTACCGATTACAGCGGGTGGAGGAGCTGGCCCGCACCGATCTGAAGGACGGCGGCGAGCGGCTGGCGCTGCACCTCAGCCTGAAATTGGCCCGCCTGTCCGGGCGTTACCTGCCGCGCGAGCCGCCCGGCCCGTCCTGACCTCCGCTCTCGACGCGTTCGAGCAGCTCGCGCAGCGACGCGCGCTGCCCGGGCGTGAGCACCGCGAACAACTCCTCGCCCGCTTCCCTGCGCGCCTCGCGGGCCCGCTCGGCCAGCGCGCGCCCCTCGTCGGTGAGCACGACCAGGGTGGAGCGCCGGTTGGCCGGATCGACCTGCCGGCGCACCAGGCCCGCCGCCTCCAGCGCGTCCACGACGGGCGTGAGCGAGCGCGGCACGATGCGCAGCTCGTCGGCCAGCCTGACCATGCGCATGGGCTGCCCTGCGCCGGCCAGAGCCCGCAGCGCCCGCGCCTGGCCCGGATTGAGCCCCAGCGGGACCAGCCGGTGGGCGTAACCGTGCCGCACGCGCTTGCCGACCAGGTAGAAGAGCTCCGCGAGCTCCTTGTCTGCCATGCCGAGAAGTTTAGCCGGAACAAATATGAGCTAACCTCTGTTCGAATGGGCAGCCGAAAGAAGGAGGTTCCACGTTGGCGGAGGAACCGCGCGCGCCGATCGGGCGCATCATCAGGCTGTTCGGCGCCTACCGCGGCCGCCTCACCGTGGTGGCCTCGCTCATCGTGCTGTCCTCGCTGGTGGGGCTGGCCTCGCCGTTCCTGCTGCGCGAGGTGCTCGACGTGGCGATCCCGGCCAGGGACGCCGGGCTGCTCACCCTGCTCGCCCTCGGCATGATCCTCGTGGCGGTCACGACGACCGTGTTCGACGTGCTGCAGACGCTCGTCTCCACCACCGTGGGCCAGCGGGTCATGCACGACCTGCGGGTCTCCGTCTACAGCCACCTCCAGCGCATGTCGCTGGCCTTCTTCACCAGGACCAGGACCGGCGAGGTGCAGTCGCGCATCGCCAACGACATCGGCGGCATGCAGGCCGTCGTCACCTCGACGGCCGCGTCCCTGGTCTCCAACCTGACCACGGTGATCGCCACGGTCGTCGCCATGGCCGCCCTCGACTGGCGGCTGACCCTGGTCTCGCTCGCGCTGCTGCCGGTGTTCGTGTGGATCAGCCGCAAGGTCGGCTCGGAGCGCAAGCGCATCACCTCCGAGCGCCAGCGCAAGCTCGCCGGCATCGCCTCGATGGTGCAGGAGTCGCTGTCGATCAGCGGCATCCTGCTCGGCCGCACGATGGGCCGCTCCGCCGAGCTGACCGAGCGCTTCGGCAAGGCCTCGCACGAGCTGGCCGAGCTGGGCGTGGCCACCAGCATGGCGGGGCGCTGGCGGCAGGCGTCGATCCAGCTCGTGATGGCCGCCATGCCCGCCGCCATCTACTGGGCGGCCGGCCACACCGCGGCGATCTCGGTGGGCACGCTGGTGGCGTTCACGACGTTGCAGACGAGCCTGTTCCGGCCGATGGTCTCGCTGCTGCGGCTCGGCGTCGAGGCACAGACCTCGCTGGCGCTGTTCGGGCGCATCTTCGAGTACCTCGACCTGCCGGTGGACATCAGGCCGGGCACTCGGGAGCTGACGGACGTGCGCGGCGAGGTCCGCTTCGAGCAGGTCGACTTCGCGTACGGCGACACCCCCACGCTCACCGGCGTCGACCTCACCGTGCCCGCGGGCTCGTCGCTGGCCATCGTGGGCGAGACGGGCTCGGGCAAGACCACGCTCAGCTATTTGCTCCCCCGCCTGTACGACGTCACCGCCGGCCGGGTCACCATCGACGGCGTGGACGTGCGGGAGCTGACGTTCGAGACGCTCAGCGACACCGTGGGCGTCGTGTCGCAGGAGACGTACCTTTTCCACGCCTCCATAGCCGACAACCTGCGCTTCGCCCGCCCCTCGGCCACCGACGAGGAGCTGGAGGCGGCGGCGCGGGCGGCCCGCATCCACGACCACATCGCGGCGCTGCCCGACGGCTACGACACCGTGGTGGGCGAGCGCGGCTACCGCTTCTCGGGGGGCGAGAAGCAGCGCCTGGCCATCGCCCGTACGCTGCTGCGCGACCCGCCGGTCCTGGTGCTCGACGAGGCCACCAGCGCGCTGGACACGCAGACGGAGAAGGCCGTGCAGGAGGCGCTGGACACGCTGGCGCGGGGGCGTACGACGATCACCATCGCCCACCGCCTGTCCACCGTGCGCGACGCCGGCCAGATCGTGGTGCTCGACCACGGGCGGGTCGTGGAGCGCGGCACCCACGACGAGCTGATCGCCCGCGGCGGCCACTACGCGGCCCTGGTGAGCCGCGACCAACCCGTGGAACTCGTCTGACCGCGTTCTAAACGTGCTTTGCCTCACATTACAGTCAGACCGGAATCCGCTTCGCGGAAGCGCTTGTTCATCCCCCCGGTGCTTCCCCAAGGCAAGGATTCTTCGTGTCTCTGTCCTCCTCCACGTTCAGGGCCCTGCGTCATCACAATTACCGGCTCTGGGCGGGAGCCGACATCGTCTCCGTGACCGGCACCTGGATGCAGGTGCTGGGGGTGAACTGGCTCATCCTCACCCTGACCGGCTCGGCGACCAGCGTGGGGCTGAGCCTCGTGATGCAGGCGCTGCCGACGCTGCTGCTCGGCATGTGGGGCGGGGCGCTGGCCGACCGGCTGCCCAGCAGGCCCGTCGTGATCGCCGCGCAGCTCGCGCAGGCGGGTCTCGCCGCCGTGCTCGCGGTGATCGCGCTGAGCGAGGTGACGTCCGTGCTGCCCATCTACGGCGTGGCGCTGGCGGGCGGCGTGGTGAACGCGCTCGGCGGGCCCGCGCTCGGGCGCTTCGGCGCCGAGGTGGTGCCGCCCGATGACCTGCCGAACGCGATGGCGCTCGGCTCGATCCTCAACTCCGCCGGTCGCATCCTGGGCATGAGCCTGGCGGGCGCGCTGCTGCCGTTCACCGGCAACGGCGGCCTGTTCGTGGTCAACGCCGCCAGCTTCTTCGTGGTGATCGCGGCCGTGCTGGGCATGCGGCGCCGCGAGTTCCACCGGCTGGCCGCCGCCGACCGGCAGCCCGGCGCCGTGCTCGACGGCCTGCGGTACGTGCTGCGCACGCCCTGGCTGCTCGTGGTGCTCGCGCTCTGGTTCGTCTCGGGCAGCGTCGGGCGCAACTACCAGGTCACCATGGCCGCCATGAGCGCGGGACCGCTGGAGTCGGGCGCGGGCGGCTACGGGCTGCTGTCCACGGTCTTCGCCGTCGGCACGGTGCTGGGCGGCTTCCTCGCCGCCGCGCGGACCCGGCTGACGCTGCGGCTGCTGCTCATCATGGCGTTCCTGACCGGGCTGGTGCAGGCGCTGAGCGGGCTGATGCCGTCGCTGTGGTCGTTCGCGGCCCTGATGGTGCCGATCGCGGCGGGCGCGGTGGCGCTGGACACCACCGTCTCCGCCCGCGCCCAGCTCGACAGCCCCGACGCGATGCGCGGGCGGGTCATCGCGGCGCTGTCCATCGTCAGCGCCGCCGCGGGCGCGGCCGGCGGGCCGCTGCTCGGCTGGCTGAGCGACACGCTCGGGCCGCGCGTCGCCCTGGAGGTCGGCGGCGTGGCGTGCCTGTCGGCCGCGCTGCTCACGGCGGTGGGGCTGGCCCGGCTCTCCGGGCGTACGGTCCGGCAGGCCATCCGGCTGCGCCCCCAGCTGGAGAACGCCTGACCACGCGCGCATCCCGGACCAGGAGCGGGCCAAGGAGATCGGCGGGGCGCGTACTCTCGTGGCGTGCACAACACGAGATACGCGCCCTCCGGCATGGTGTGCAGCGTCGACCACCTGGCCTCGGCGGCCGGGCTGGCGATGCTGGAGCGCGGCGGCTCGGCCGCCGACGCGGCGATCGCCGCCAACGCCGTGCTGGCGGTCGTCGCCCCCCACATGTGCGGCCTCGGCGGCGACCTGTTCGCCCTGGTCCACAACGGCGCCACCGTCACCGCGCTCAACGCCTCAGGACGCGCGGGGTCCGGCGCCGATCCGGCCCGGCTGCGCGCCGAAGGCCACACGCGCATGCCCCACCTGCACGACGTCAGGTCCGTCACCGTGCCAGGGTGCGTCGACGGCTGGGCCGCGCTGCACGGCAGGCACGGCAGGCTGCCCATGGCCGAGCTGCTGGCGCCCGCGATCCGGCTGGCCTCCGCCGGATTCCCCGCCTCGCCGCTGATGGTGGCGGGCGCGGCGAACGCGGCCCGGCGGCCCGGTGGCGGCGACTTCGCCTCCGTACGCGCGGCGGGCGACCGCGTCACCAGGCCCGGCGTGGCCCGCGCGCTCCAGGCCGTGGCCGGGCACGGTCGTGACGGCTTCTACCTGGGCGAGTTCGGGCAGGGCCTGGTCGAGGCGGGCGCCGGCGAGTACGTCGAGGCCGACCTGGCCGCGCCGGGCGCCGACTGGGTCGAGCCGCTCAAGACCCGCGCCCACGGCCACGACGTCTGGTCGATGCCGCCCAACTCCCAGGGCTACCTGCTGCTGATGTCCCTCGCCATCGCCGAGGGGCTCGACCTGCCCGCCTCCCCTTCCCATCCCGTCTGGGCCCACCTGCTGGCCGAGTCCGCCAGGATCGCCGGGCACGACCGGCTCGACGTGCTGCACGAGGACGCCAAGGACCTGCTCGACCCGGCCGAGGTCACCCGGCGGCGGTCGCGGATCGACTCGCGGTCCCGGCTGCGGCTCGGCGGGCCGGCCCGGGACGGCGACACGACGTACCTGTGCGTGGTCGACGGCGACGGCATGGGCGTCTCGCTCATCCAGTCGAACGCGTCCGGGTTCGGCAGCATGGTGTTCGAGCCCCGTACGGGGATCAACCTCCACAACCGCGGCATCGGCTTCTCGCTCAAGCCCGGCCACCCCGCCGAGTACGGGCCGGGCCGCCGCCCGCCCCACACGCTCACGCCGGCGCTGATCACCCGCCCCGACGGCTCGCTGAGGTCCGTCGTCGGCACCATGGGCGGCGACGCCCAGCCCCAGATCCTGCTGCAGGTCATCACCCGCCTGCTGCGTCACGGCGAGGAGCCGGGCCGGGCCGTCGCCGCGCCGCGCTGGCGGCTCGGCACCGGCGGCACCGGGTTCGACACCTGGGACGCGCCCGACGACGCCGTGCTCGACCTGGAGGAGGGCGGCGGCTGGTCCGACGGCCTCGCCGCGCTCGGGCACCGCGTGGCGGCGCTGCCGTACGGGAGCTCGTTCGGCCACGCCCACCTCATCGACGTCCGCCCCGACGGCATGCTGGCCGGCGCCGCCGACCCGCGCTCGCTCGTCGGCGCCGCGATTGGACGCTGAGCCGCCGGGTAGCGGGTGCCGCTATGGCTACGGACGTCATCACGCTCATCACGCAGGACCACAGGACCGTCGAGTCGATCTTCGACCGGCTCAAGACCGGGCAGGGCGACCAGAAGGCCGCCGTCGCGGAGCTGCACGCCCTGCTGATCGCCCACGCCAGAGCCGAGGAGGACCGCGTCTACCCCGGCCTCGACGCCCACCACAGCGTCGAGGAGCACAAGGAGGCGGAGATCCTGCTCGACGCGCTGGTCCGCGCCGAGCCCGGCACGCCGGAGTTCCGCGAGACGCTGGACGAGCTGGTCGCCTCGGTCGGGCACCACGTGCAGGAGGAGGAGAGCACGCTGCTGCCCGCGCTGCGGCAGACGGCCGACGCCAAGGAGCTCGACCGGCTCGGCAAGGCCTTCGAGCAGCGCCGCGCCGAGGAGCTGAAGGCCCTTTCCGGGTCCGCGTCCGGCTCTCCCGACGGCGCCACCAAGGCCGAGCTGTACGAGCAGGCGCAGCAGGCCGACATCCCCGGCCGGTCTCAGATGGACAAGCAAGAGCTGGCGCAGGCTTTGAAGAAGGCCGGATCCTAGGATTCCGGCCCGTTCAGAGGGTAGGGGTACCCCTATGACGGAGCTGCCTCCGGACCGGTTCGGCCTGGCTGACGAGCAGGAGATCGAGGTCGAGGAGTGGACCGACGACCTCGGGTTCCGGCACGAGGTCGTCCCCGACGACCCCCGGCACCACGACTCGCTCGACGAGCGCCTGCGCCGCGAGGCCCCCGACCGGCTGCGCGGGCCCCGCCCCAAACACCGGCTCACCCAGCCGGACGAGGGCCTCGGGCCCGACCTGGACGATGAGGAGATCGCCACGGAGTACTCCGACGACGCCGACGACCTCTCGGCCGAGGAGCGGGCGATCCGCATCGACTCGGAGGACGACCTCACCTGACGTGAAGCGGCGCTCAGGCGGCGCTCAAGGAAGGCGGCGCAGGGCGGGGAGGATGGCGTGGAGGTCGTCGACGATGACGTCGGCGGCCTTCGCCTGCGGCCGCTCGGCGTGCAGGTAGCCCCACGGGCCGCGGCGCAGCAGCGCGGTGCGCATGCCCGCCGCCGCGGCCGGCAGCACGTCGTTGTCCAGCCGGTCGCCGACGTACAGGATCTCGGCGGGCGCGCATCCCGCCACCGCGGCGACCTTGGCGAAGAAGCCGGGGTCGGGCTTGGCGACGCCCCAGCCGTCGGAGGTGTGGACGGAGTCGGCGGGCAGGTCCATCGCCACCAGCGCGTCGTAGGCGCGGCGCGGCTGGTTGCCGGCGATGATCACCTGGTGTCCCGCGGCCCTGATGGCCGCCAGCGCCTCGCGCACGTCGGGATAGAGGTCGTCGGCGTCGAAGTGGTTGCGCAGGCCGTCGGGGTCGTCACGTTCCCAGGCCGCCGCCTCGGCGTCGATGTCGATGCCAGGACGCACGAGCCGGAAGGCGTCGCTGTGCGACCTGTCGAGCGCCGCCATCCCGCCCAGGGCGCCCATGAGCAGGAAGGGGCTGACGCCCAGCCGCTCGGCCCAGCGGCGCCAGATGCGGCCCTCGCCGATGAGCGTCTCACCGACGTCGAACACCACTGCCTTGATCATCGATCCCCCTGCTCACCTGGCGGTTAGGCGCACCGGCCGGCCCGACAGACCAGGACAAACGGTGCACGGGTGATTTTCTCACGGGAGGGCCGCGAACCACACGTCTCAGGGCGCCAGCCGGTCCATCGCCTTCTTGATGCGCTTCTCCGAGACCGGGGTCGGCGTGCCGAGGGTCTGGGCGAAGAAGCTCACCCGCAGCTCCTCGATCATCCACCGGATCTCCGCCACGTCGGGGTCGCCCCGCCGCGCCGGATGCAGCTTGGCCAGCAGGTCGTCGTAGTCGTCCTCGACCTTGTGGACGCGGTCCATCCACTCCTGGTCGCGCCACGGGTCCTCGGGCAGCTTGGTCAGGCGGCGGTCGATGGCCCGCAGGTAGCGCAGGAGGTCGGACAGCCGCCGGTGGCCGGTCGCGGTGACGAAGCCCGGGTAGACGAGCCTGCCGAGCTGTTCACGTACGTCGTCGGTGGCGGCGCTCGCGCGCAGGGAGTCGAGCCGGGCCCCGGCCTCGTGCCAGACGCTGAGGATCTGCTCGACCTTGCCCAGCACGTCGCGGGCGGCGTCGTAGAGGTCGGCGCGGACGTGCTGGTAGAGGCGGTCGTAGCCGACCGGCTCCCAGACGACGCCGCCCGCCTCCAGCATGAGCTTGTCAGCCGCCGCGTTGACGACGTCGTCGAACAGCGCCACCGCCCCGCCGTGCGGGCTGCGCGACAGCGCCAGCTTGGCCTGGTTGGACAGGCCGCCGAGCAGCGACTTCGCGGGGTTGGTGACGTTGAGCAGGAGCAGGCGGCGCAGGCCCGGCCAGTGGGAGCGGCGCTGCTCCGCCTCGGTCTCGAAGATCTTGACGGAGACGGAGTCGCCGGCGTCGACGAGCGCCGGATAGCCCTTCATCCGGCCCTGCTCGAACACCTTGGGCAGGGTGCCGAAGCTCCACGTGTGCAGGCCGGTCTGCTCGAGGTCGTCGCCGGCTTGCGAGAGCGTCTGGCGCAGGCGCGGGGCCAGCCGCCGCTTGAGCGCGTCGAGGTCCTTGTCCTCGGCGACCGTACGCCGCTTCTCGTCGATCACCCGGTACGTGATGCGCAGGTGATCGGGCACCTGGTCGAGCTGCCACGCCTCACGCGGCACCCGGACGCCCGTGAGCCGCAGCAGCTCGCGCTCGACCGCGGCCAGCAGCGGCTCGCCACCCTGCTTGACGCCGGCCAGCACCTGCTTGGCGTAGTTGGGCGCGGGCACGAAGTTGCGGCGCAGGTGCTTCGGCAGCGACCTGATGAGCGCGGTGATGAGCTCTTCGCGCAGGCCGGGGATCTGCCAGTCGAAGCCGTCGGAGCTGACCTGGTTGAGCACCGCCAGCGGCACGTGGACGGTGACGCCGTCGGCGTCGGCCCCCGGCTCGAACTGGTAGGTCAGCTTCATCCGCTGGCCGAGCTGCTTCCACGTGTCGGGGTAGTCGCGGGTGCTGATGTCGGCGCCCTCGTTGACCAGCATCTCGGGCGAGAACGTGAGCAGGTCGGGCTGCTCCCGCCCGGCCTTCTTCCACCAGGAGTCGAAGTGGCGGGCCGAGACGACGTCGGCGGGCACCCGCTGGTCGTAGAAGTCGTAGAGCGCCTCGTCGTCCACCAGGATGTCGCGGCGGCGGGCGCGGTTCTCCAGCTCCTCGACCTCGCCGAGCAGCCGGCGGTTGTCCTTGAGGAACCTGTGGTGGGTGTCCCAGTCGCCCTCGACCAGCGCGTGCCTGATGAACAGCTCGCGCGACAGGTCGGGGTCGATGCGGCCGTAGGTGACCTTGCGGCCGACGACGAGCGGGACGCCGTAGAGGGTGACCTTCTCCAGGGCGATCACCGCGCCCTGGTTCTTCTCCCAGTGCGGCTCTGAGTAGGTGCGTTTGACCAGGTGCTGGGCGAGCGGCTCGACCCAGTCGGGCTCGATCTTGGCGTTGACCCTGGCCCACAGGCGCGAGGTCTCGACCAGCTCGGCCGACATGACCCACTGCGGCTGCTTCTTGGCCAGCGCGGAGCCGGGGAAGATGGCGAAGCGGGCGTTGCGGGCGCCGATGTACTCCTGGATCGGCCGCCGGCCGTCCTGCCCGCGCTGCTTGTCGACGACGTCCTTCACGCCGATGTGCGACAGCAGGCCCACCAGCAGCGAGGCGTGGATGTGGTACGGCTCGGCGGGCTGGGAGTTGGGCTGGGCGCCGAGCGTCTGGCGGAGCTGGCTGTAGATGTCCTGCCACTCGCGTACGCGCAGGTAGTTGAGGAACTCGGCCTTGCACAGCCGCCGGAACGCGCTGGATGACAGCTCCTTCTGCTTGTCGCGCAGGTAGTTCCACAGGTTGAGGTAGGCCATGAAGTCGGACTCGGGATCGGCGAAGCGCCGGTGCTTCTCGTCGGCCTGCTGCTGCTTCTCGGCGGGCCGCTCGCGCGGGTCCTGGATGGACAGCGCCGCGGCGATCACCATGACCTCGCGCAGGCAGCCGTTCTTCTCGGCCTCCAGCACCATGCGGCCGAGCCGCGGGTCGACCGGGAGCTGCGCCAGCTTGCGGCCGACGGGGGTGAGCTTGTTGTGGGCGTCGAACGCGCCCAGCTCATGGAGCAGGTTGACGCCGTCCTTGACCTGGCGGCGGTCGGGCGGCTCGACGAACGGGAACGCCTCGATGTCGCCCAGCCCGATCGAGGTCATCTGCAGGATGACCGAGGCCAGGTTGGTGCGCAGGATCTCGGGGTCGGTGAACTCCGGCCTGCTGAGGAAGTCGTCCTCCTCGTAGAGCCGGATGCAGATGCCGTCGGATGTGCGGCCCGAGCGGCCCTTGCGCTGGTTGGCGCTGGCCTGCGAGATCGGCTCGATCGGCAGGCGCTGCACCTTCGTGCGGTGGCTGTAGCGGGAGATGCGCGCGAACCCGGGATCGACCACGTATTTGATGCCGGGCACGGTCAGGGACGTCTCGGCGACGTTGGTGGCCAGCACGATGCGGCGGCCGGTGTGGCGCTGGAAGACGCGGTGCTGCTCGGCGGCGCTCAGCCGGGCGTAGAGGGGCAGCACCTCGGTGTTGCGGAAGTCGGCCTTGCCCAGGGCGTCGGCGGCGTCGCGGATCTCCCGCTCGCCCGACAGGAACACCAGGATGTCGCCAGGGCCCTCGCTGATCAGCTCGCGGCAGGCGTCGACGATGCCCTGCGTCTGGTCGTCGTCGTCATCGAGCGGGCGGTAGCGCACCTCGACCGGGTAGGTGCGACCGGAGACCTCGACGATGGGGGCGTCGTCGAAGTGCCGGGAGAAGCGCTCGGGGTCGATGGTGGCGCTGGTGATGATGACCTTGAGGTCGGGGCGCTTGGGCAGCAGCTGTTTGAGGTAGCCGAGGATGAAGTCGATGTTGAGGCTGCGCTCGTGGGCCTCGTCGATGATCAGCGTGTCGTACTGGTCGAGCATGCGGTCGTTCTGCAGCTCGGCCAGCAGGATGCCGTCGGTCATGAGCTTGACCAGCGTGCGGTCGCTCGCCTGGTCGGTGAAGCGGACCTTGTAGCCGACCACCTCGCCGAGCCCGGTGCCGAGCTCTTCCGCGATGCGCTCGGCGACCGTGCGGGCGGCGATGCGGCGGGGCTGGGTGTGGCCGATCAGGCCGCGTACGCCCCGGCCCAGCTCCAGGCAGATCTTCGGGATCTGGGTGGTCTTTCCCGAGCCCGTCTCGCCGGCGATGATCACGACCTGGTGGTCGCGGATGGCGGCGAGGATGTCGTCCTTACGCTGCGAGACCGGCAGATTGTCCGGATAGGTCACCGCCGGGACGGCGTCGCGGCGGCGTACGAGCCGCTGCTCGGCCCGCTCGACGTCGGCGAGGATCTCGGCGGCGATCTTGTCGCGCGCGTCGCGGGAGCGGACTCTGCGCATGCCGTCGAGCCTGCGCCGCAGCCGCCGCTGGTCGCGCGGCATGAGCTCGGGCAGGCGCGACTGGAGCTCCGCGAGTGACCCGGAGGGCCGCGCGGGCCGGGAAGGCGAGGCCGGAGACGGCGAGGACGGCGAGGACAACGAAGACGTTCCCATACTGCTTTCAGGATATTTGAGCTCCGCTTCGCCGGAGCCAACCGCCCATGGTGCCCGACCCGCCCGCCGCGCGCATCCCAATATCGCCGTGACTAGCGGCTGTGCGCGGTGACCACGTAGCCGTCGGGGTCGGTGAAGCTGAACGAGCGGCCGAACGGGCCGTCCGCGGGCGGGGTCACGATCGGCACGCCGGCCGCCTGGAGCTCGTCGTGCAGCCGCTGGGCGTCGTCGCACTCGAACCACAGGACGACGCCCGTGCCGGGGCGCTCGGGCAGCTCGACGCCGGGGAGCGGCTCGCGTACGGCGAAGGGGACGGGCTCGGTGGCGAACACCACGGCTCCGGGCGGGCCGGCGGGGGCGCGCTTGAGCCCGAGCCGCTGCTCGTAGAAGTCCGCGGCCTTGGTGAGGTCGCGGACCTGGAGGGCGACGAAGTCGATGCCGGTGGCGGTCATGGTCTCTCCTCATATGTCAGAACGTTGACATAGAGAACTGTATGTCAGAATGTTGACATGATGCAAGACGAGCTTGGACTGAGCGTCGGATACCAGCTCAAACGGGTGCAGGCGGCGCTGCGGGCGGCCATGGACGGCGTGCTGCGCACGCACGGGCTCACCACCCCGCAGTACTCGTGCCTCGACGTGCTCGGGCAGCGGCCAGGGCTGTCGAACGCGGAGCTGGCGCGCGCGGTGTTCGTGACCCGGCAGTCGATGAACGTGCTGCTGCAGCACCTTCAGGAGACCGGGCTGGTCGAGCGGCCGCCGACGGCCCCCTCGGGGCGCGCGCTGCCCGCCCGGCTCACCGAGGCAGGGCGGCGCCGCCTGGCGGCCGCCAAGGCCGACGTGCTGGCCGTGGAGCGGCGGATGAACTCCCCGCTGGCCCCGGACCAGGCGGATGAGCTGGCACGGCTGCTGGCCCGCATGGCCGAGGCCCTCACGGACTGACACCCGCAGGCCCGCGCACGACGTCGGCGGCTATGCGTGGGAGGCGGGGGCGCTATGTGCGGGCGGCGCCGGCGTGGGCGGCGCCGATGATGCCGGCCTGGTTCTGGAGGCCGGCCGGCACGATCGGCGTGTCGAGCCGTACGTGCGGCAGGAACTTCTGGGCCTTCTTGCTGACTCCCCCGCCGATGACGATCAGCGACGGCGAGAACAGCATCTCGACGTGCCGCAGGTACTCCTCGACCCGCTCGGCCCACTTCTCCCAGCTGAGGTCGTGCTCCTCGCGCACCCGGGCGGCGGCGCGGTGCTCGGCGTCCTTGCCGTGCAGCTCCAGATGCCCCAGCTCGGTGTTGGGGACCAGCACCCCGCCGGTGAACAGGGCGCTGCCGATGCCGGTGCCGAAGGTCAGCACCAGCACCGTCCCCTGGTGCCCGCGGGCGGCGCCGAAGCGCATCTCGGCGAGCCCGGCCGCGTCGGCGTCGTTGAGCACGGTCGCCCCGCCGAACAGCCGGCCCGCGTCCACGCCGATCCACGAGCGGTCGACGTTGGCCGCCGAGCGCACCACGCCGTCCACGACGACACCGGGAAAGGTGACTCCGACAGGACCCTTCCACCCGAAGTGTTCTCGCAGCTGAGCCACCACGCCCGCGACCGCGTCCGGGCCCGACGGCTCCGGTGTGGGGATGCGCAGCCGCTCCCGCAGCAGCTCTCCTGCCTCCGTGTCGACCGGCGCGCCCTTGATGCCGGAGCCGCCGATGTCGATGCCCAAGACGTCCATGCTCTTCCTCTCCCCGTTACGACGCCGGCGAACGCTATTTATGGCCACGGCTGAACCCTTCTCCCGCCCGCATGCGTACCTCGCGTCACAAGCGCTCATTAGGAGGCACCGGATGCGGCCACGCATCGTCACACTCTGCGCTGTTGCGGGCGTTCTGGGAGCGACTCTCACCACTCCCGCACACGCCACCACCAGGACGAGTTTCGACGTCATCAACCTTGTGTCGGACGTCAAGGGCAAAGCCCCTGTCACCGACCCCAAGGTCGTCAACCCGTGGGGCCTGGCCATGGGCAAGACTCTGTGGGTCTCGAACACCGGCACCGGCACCGCCACCGTCTACTCCGGCACGGGCAAGAAGGAGAAGACGGAGGTGGCGATCCCGGGCGGAGCCCCGACCGGGCAGGTGTTCAACCCCGGCCAGGGCTTCACCGTCAAGGGCAAGCCGGCCTCGTTCATCTTCTCCAGCCCGAGCGGCGCCATCAGCGGCTGGAACGCGGAGGTCGACCCGGCCAACGCGATCATCGCGGCCTTCACCCGCGGCGCCGACTACAAGGGGCTGGAGCTCGTCCAGACCGAGGACGAGGCGTTCCTGCTGGCGGCCGACTTCGCCGGTGGCCGCATCCACGCCTTCGACCAGGACTTCCGGCGCGTCAAGCTCGCGCGCTGGCAGTTCAGGGACTCGGCGCTGCCGAAGGGCTACAACGCCTACAACGTGGCGGTGGCCAACGGCAACATCTGGGTCGCCTACGCCCTGCGTGACCCGGCGACCGGCAAGCCGGTCTTCGGCAACGGCAAGGGGTTCGTCAGCCGGTTCAACGCCGACGGGCGGCTGACCGGGCGCATCTCCCGGGTCGGCCTCAACGCCCCCTGGGGACTGACCGCCGCGCCCAAGGGCTGGGGCCGCGAGTACGCGGGCTCGCTGCTGGTCGGCAACTTCGGTGACGGCACGGTGCACGCGTACAACCGGGGCCGGCACCTCGGCGCCCTGCGCGACTCCGGTGGCAGGCAGATCGTGCTGCCCGGGCTCTGGGACCTTGAGCCGGGCACCGCCGCCACCGGCGGCGAGAAGGCCCTGTGGTTCTCCGCCGGCATCGACGGCACCAAGCACGGCCTGATCGGCGTGATCGCGCCGAAGGGCACGAAGGTCAGCTCGAACGGGGCGGCCGCGGCGCCGAAGCCGTCGGGCCAGAAGACGAGCGCCCCAGCGACCCGGCCCCCCTCCCAGAATCCCTACGGCGGGTACTGACCGGCGCTCAGCCGCCGCCGTCCCCTCCAGCCCGGCGAGGAGCGCAGCTCGCCCACATGGGCGAGGGGGCGGCGGTCGGGGGGGTCTCCGGCGCGGCCGGCGCGAGCCGCGCCGGAGACGCCCGCCACTCGCGCGATCGCGGATCCCGCGCGCGGCCGGTCAGGTGAGGCCGGTCAGGTGAGGCCGGTCAGGTGAGGCCGGTCAGGTGAGGCCGGTCAGGTGAGGGCGGCGGTCAGGTGAGGGCGGCGGTCAGGTCGGCGAAGGTGCGGTAGTGGACGCCGGTCATGCCGAGCGCCACGGCCGCCTCGACGTTCTGCGGCCGGTCGTCCACGAACAGGCAGCGCTCAGGCGCCGCCCCGGCCAGCTCGGCGGCGATCTCGTAGATGCGCCGGTCCGGCTTGGCCACGCCGACCCTGGCGCTGCTGACCACGGCGTCGGCGAAGTACGTGAGACCCAGCAGGTCGAGATGCGACTCCAAGGTGTCCATGGCGTTGGTCACGATGACCACCGGCACGTGCTCCTGCACCCGGGCCAGCAGCTCTCCGACCTGCTCGTCCACCCAGAACCTGATCTCCACGAACTCGGCCACCGCCCGCCTGGCCCGCTCGTCCCCCCCGAGCGCCACGGCGATCGACTCGGCCCATTCGGCCTCGGTGCGCTCGCCGAGCGTGGCCGGCATGATCAGCTCGGGGTCGAAGGCCGTTTTCGTGAGCGGCAGCCCGTAGCGGGCCTCGATCTCGGCCTGGGCGGCGTGGTCGAAGTGGCGCAGCACGCCGTCGAAGTCGGTGAGGACCGCGTCGTAGGGGATCACAGCCCACCATTCTGCCCGGTGCGCGCAACCCCGTCCCCCCTGCCACAGGTGCTGAGGGGACCCGCGGCACTACCATCTCCGAGACAGGATTCGGTATCGGAACGGTAGGGCATGAGCGATCACCGGCTGCCACGCGAGCTGTGCCAGCTGTTCGCCGACGGCGGCAAGGGGAGGAGGCTGCCCGTGGCGCTGCCTCCCGGCGACGTCGTATGGCCGGATCCCGGCTACACCGGGCAGGGGGAGGCACCGCGACCGGCGTTCTGGATGAGCGACGAGCAGGCGGGCGGCGCCGACTGGGCGCTGCTGCGCGAGTGGCACCCGCACAGCGGGTTATGGCCGCTGCTGCTGGACGAGTCGGCGCAGCCGTGGGCGGTCGGGCAGGTCGTGCCGGACGATCCCCGTCAGATCGACCACTTCACCGCCGAGGGGTTCATGACCGAGGTGTGGGAGGAGTGGGTGGCGCAGATGCCGGCGGACGCGCTCGAAGAGCTGGATCCGTACGGCGCGATCTGTCCTGGCCCGGCCCCGCCCGGCGTCCTGCGGGCCGATCCGGAGGCGGTGGCGGCGTGGCTGGCGGGCGAACTGGCGGCGAAGGGGATGCCGCTCGGCCTGGTCGCCGCGGGCCGTGGCGCGGACGCGCTGGCCGTCATGGGCTGGCAGGGGGCGCTGCACCACAACGAGTGGATGGTGCCGATGGCGGCGGTGGTGCGCAGCTGGGAGGACCGCTTCGGGGCGCGGGTGGTGAGCGTCGGGTTCAACACGCTCGACCTGAGCGTCGCGGCGCCGCCGGTCGATCCTGAGCACGCGCTGCACGTGGCGGCCGAGCACTGGACGTTCTGCCCGGACAACGTGGTGCAGGGTCCTGGCGATCTGCAGGGGTACGCCGAGCAGATCATCGGCGGGCACGCCTGGTCGTTCTGGTGGGACTGAGCGCTCAAGGGCGCCCCTGACGCGCGGGGGCCGGTTTCCGTGCCGTCCCGGCCCCGTCGTCCGCGTCAGGGGACGCGCGCCACGGCCCCGTACGTGCCGGAGGCGCCGGGATCGCAGGCGTCGTCGGAGCCGTCGGGCCGCCAGTCCGGGACCCACACCAGCCCCGGCTCGACCAGTACGAGCCCTTCGAGCAACGCCTTGACCTCCTCCCTGGTGCGTACGGCGTGCCCCGGCAACGTCATCGCCAGCAGGTCGTGAATGGCCGGCAGCAACTCGGGGGGAATGGCGTCGAACGTGGTCTGCACCAGCGACAGATAACTCCGCTCGGGAACCACCTGCCGAATGCGTTTGATCACGTAATGGAAGTATTCGTCGTCGTTGAGGCTGTAAGCCGACAGCAGTAACACGGCCATGGGCCGGTCCCAATCGAGGAACGTCTGCAGGACGCGGTCGTCGAGCACCTCGTCGATCTCGCGCAGGTCGCCTTCGACGACGCGGACGAGATCGGTGACGGGCTCGATGGTGGCCCGCGCTCCGGCCAGCACCATCGGATCGTTCTCGACGTAGACCACGCGCGGCACCGAGTCGAGCAGCGCCTTGCGCGCGACGTCGTGCAGCTGGCGGCCGGCGGGCAGCCCGCTGGGCACCCCACTGCCGACGATCACGAACTGGTCCACACCGCGTACGGCCAGGTGACGGACCACCCGGCACAAGAACCGCAGCACGGCACGGGCGGCCGTCGTGGTGACGGGGGCGGCCAGGTCGTAGCGCCGCACGGCGTCCCGATCGGCCGTGAAGTGGTTCTTCCCACCTGCGGCCGCGTCGAGAATCCGGGTGACTCTCGCTTGGGTCAGCTCCAGCTTCGCCAGATTTCGGATGGCACGCTGACGCATTGAGTGTTGCCCCTTTCCCCTCGCCCACAATCTCGGGAAAAGATGATCCTTTCGGACCCCACTCGATGACCCAGACCATATGATCCTCGCCACACGGGGAAAGACAACCGGAAAAGCCATTAGTTTTGGGTATATGTCACTAACCACTCGCCGGCATAAATGATCTCGCGGGCGGGAAGGGGCTCATTTTCCGAATGAACGCGAAAGCCTTTCGCGATGCTGGTTGAGCACCTCGAAGGTCTCTTCGCGGGTGGTGGTCGTCACCGACAGCTTGGTGAACGCCTGGTGGTAGACCTCCACCTCGGCCGCGTCGCCGGTCAGCCGGTCGGACTCGATGCCGTGGGCGCAGGCGACGTCGGGCTCGAACGCCTCGGCGAAGCGCCAGATCGTGAACGGGCCGGTGCGCGGGACGTAGACGGGGTCGTCCGTCGGCACCACGTGCAGCGAGACGTTGGGCCGCTTGGCGTGCTCAAGGAGCACCTCGAGCTGACGGAGCTGGACGTGCTGCCCGACGATCGAGCGGGTCAGCACGCTCTCGTCGATGACGGCCCACAGCACCAGGCCGTTGTCGCGGGGCAGCGCCTCCTGGCGGGCCATGACGAGGGCGAGCGCCTCGTCGACCGTCTGCTGGCCGAGCGTGGCGGGGCCCGCGACGGTGAGCGCGGCCCTGGCGTACTCCTCGGTCTGCAGCAACGGCGGCACGAACTGGGGGTGGTAGCTGCGGATCACGGTGGCGCGCTGTTCGAGCGCGTAGCCGGTGGCCAGCCAGACGGGCACCGACTGGGCGTCGTACCAGGCGGCCTCGCGCTCGCCCCTGGCCAGGCTCAGCACGTATTCGCGGATGGGCGGCGACGCGACGCCGTAGACGGTCAGCAGGCGCTCGACCGTGATGGGGGCCGGCGCGATGCGGCCCTCCTCGATGGCCGGGATCGCCGCGGCGCCCTTGCCGATCGCGGTCTCGACCTGCTCGACGGAGAGCCGGGCCGAGACGCGCAGGCCGTGCAGCCGCTTGCCGAGCGCCCTGCGCTGCGGCCCGCTCAGCGGCGCGACCGCCTCGGGGATCTCGGAGGTGGGCTCGGGCTCGTCGGGCAGCCCCTCGGCCTTGCGCGCCATCTCCACCACGCCGCGCAGCACGGCCAGCGAGCTCTCGGACAGCCCTGAGGCGGACAGGCCGATGGTGGCGGCGCGCAGCTGGAGGTCCTCGACCGACCCTGACTCGAGGTAGTCGTCACCGACCAGCCAGCCCACGCTCACCTGAAGGCACGAGGCCAGCGCCCGCAGCACCTGCAGCGTCGGGTTGGTCTGCTTGCCCGTGCGCAACTGGCTGACGTAGGCGCGCGTGATGGGGATGCCCGCCTCCGTCAGGGCGGAGGCGACCTGCGCGCCGGTGAAACCGCGCTTGGTCAGCGCGAGATCGAGCCGTTCGGCGAAGTTCGCCACGGCACACCTCCTACCGCCCGTGAACTTTTCCAGCGTAAGGGACGCGGGGCCCGGTGTCCCCTGCCATGCGGGCAAGCTCTGCCCCGCGATGGGGTATCAACTTATTCGCAAACTGTCAGTTGACATAGTCCCCCTTGAAAGCGGACTATCGGAAGCGCGTGGTAACTGTGGCTTAACAGCCTACGGGTTCTGGAGAGATTCCCCGGGCAAGGAGGTGGCCGGACATGACCATGGAGCATCGGGACGGTTCCCGGTTCATGGACGATCCGGTCTCCGCCGGGCAGGAAGAGGCGGTGCGCCGCATCTGTGCCCGCGTGACCGGGCCGGAGGCGGGCGACGACGTCCAGGTCGCCGGCCTGCCGCTGGGCGGTCTCCAGGTCTGGCTGGAAAGCCCTCGTCACCGCTGGCGCTTCTACCACCGGATGGCCCGCGAGCTGCGGCTGGCCGGCTGGCACACGGAGACGGGACCGGAACGGCTGCTGTTGCTCGGGTGGAGTGCGGTCTGCCTGAGCCACCGCGTCAGGATGCTGGGCGCGGCCCTCAAGGGACGGCTGGCCGACTTCGACCAGACGGCGTTCACCGCCGTCATGCTCGCCACCCGGCTGTGTCACGACGGGTTCCCGATGGCGGACGTGCCCGCCGAGGTCGAGGCTCGCTGCGCCGACGCGCTGCGCTGGCCGGCCCGGCTGGCCGACCTCGAAGGGCTCGAACGCCGGTCGTCGCTGGAGCCGATGCGGCTCAGGCTGGCCCAGGTGGCCGGTCTGGAGGCCAAGGTGGCCAGGCGCTGCGGTGAGCACCTCGTCCTGGCCTCGAAGGTCGCGCGTACGGTCGCCGGTGGTGCGGGACCGGCACGGACGCGGACGGCCGGGCCCCGATCGGCGGCACAGCGTGCCGGGCTGACGGAGCGCATGGTCTGCGTCAGCGTCCCGAACGTGGCCGAGAGTGCGGTGACGGCCCGATGACGAACACCAGCCGCCAGGGCGCGACCTCGGTCATCACGGCCGCGCCAGGGCCAGGACCGCGGGGAGGACGGCCCGATCCCAGCATCGGAGCCGCGATGCGGTTCCCCGTCTCGCTCGCGCCGTTCGCCGGCGAGCGGTCCACCGGACGCGTGCCTCCGGGCACCGCGCCGGCGCGCGTGAGCGCAGGCGCCGGAATGCCGGCGCTGCCATCCGGCGGCGGGAGGTGGCGGGCCGCGCACGGCCTGCCCGGCCCGTCCGCCTTCAGTGCGGGAACGGTGGCAGCGCGCAAAGCGCTGGCCCCGGCGCTTCCCCGCCCCCCCGGCACCGTGCGGCACGTGCCCGACTCAGTCGGTTCGGTGCTGTTGGCCAGCGCGGTAGCGGCTGGCGTGCTGGCCAACTCGAGGGGTAGCGCCTGGGGTCGGCTCAACTTGTTCCAACCCGGCTTCGGCGGGTCGATCGGCAGGGCGGGCGCCACTGAGCCGATCGACCGGCCGTCCCGGCGGGCAGCGGTGCCCGGGCGTGCGCCCGTGACCGTTCCGCCGGCCGCCGTTCTGCTCGCCGCCACGGCGCTGGTGCGGGTCGCCGTGGCGTCGGGACGTGAGACCGGACGTCGATCTCAGCGCGCGGCGGAAGAGGGGCCGGCAATCGCCCGCCGGCTCCTCGCCGCACGACGCGCGGCCTTCCTCCAGGTACGCGGCCACGCGCCGCGCCCGCGCGGAGGCCCCCGACTCAGCCCGCAACCGTTCAGGACACCCGCTATAGATCAGGAGCGATCATGCTCACCGACGAAACGCGCAGGTCACAACCCCATGAAGTGCACCCGCGAGGCGTGAGGCCCGGCCCGCCGCCACCCTACGGCGACGAGGACAGGCCGGCTCCGCCCCCGCAGGCGACGGCGCGCACCGCGCACCGGCTGCGCCGCATCCGTCAGGTGTCCGTCGACGCCATCACCGAGATCGACCAGGCGCTCCGGCACCGCCCCTCGTGACCCTTTCTCTCGCCTTCCCGCACAGGAGGAAGACCATGCGCACCGTCCGGGGCACGCTGTGAGCCGCGGCAGGGTCGGCGTGATCGTCGCGCCGGAGAACCCCTCCGCCGAGCCGGAACTCACCCGGCTGTTCGGCTCGCGTGCCGACATGTACGTCGCCCGCCTCCCCATCTGTCCGCGTCCCTCGCTGACCGACCGCCTGGAGAGCTACAACGCCGCGCTGCCCGCCATGGCGCGCGCCTTCGGCGGCCTGCGGCTGGACGCGCTGGTCATGGCCTGCACAGAGCCGCGTTACCTGCTGGGCCCCGACGAGGACCGCCGGCAGTGCACGGAGCTGACCACGGCGACCAAGCTGCCGATCGCCTCGGCGACGCTGGCCACCCACGAGGCGCTCGACCATCTCGGCGTGAGCGACATCGTGCTGGTCTCGCCGTACGAGCCGTGGGTGACCGACCTCGCCGAGCGGTTCTGGAAGACGGCCGGCGTCACCGTCACGCAGGTCGTGCAGATCCGCGCGGGCGACGGCTACTCCTCGTACGCGGTCACCCCCGAGGAGCTGATCTCCCAGGTGGAGTCGGCCGAGCCGCCCGATGACGCGGCGCTGCTGTTCACCGGCACAGGGCTGCCGACGCTGCCCGTGCTCGGGCCGCTGACCACCGGCAACGACC
The DNA here is from genome assembly GCF_040677005.1 of Nonomuraea sp. NPDC049421. NCBI lineage: Bacteria > Bacillati > Actinomycetota > Actinomycetes > Streptosporangiales > Streptosporangiaceae > Nonomuraea > Nonomuraea sp. NPDC049421. Next base: position 26,973 of record NZ_JBFAQA010000015.1, on the reverse strand, counting down.
GGCGGCTGCTCACCACCAACCTCTGCCTGGCCTGGTGGGCGCTGTCCAGGGCGTTCGGCCGTCAGGTGACGCTCAGCCCGCTCCCCCACCGCAGGACGGCCGCGCGGAGGGTGGCGCACACGGGAGGCCGCGCATGAACGGCGTCATCGTCGTAGGAGCCGGGCCGGCCGGCCTGACCGCGGCGCTCTCCCTGGCCAGGGCCGGGATCCCGGTTACCGTGCTGGAGCGCGAGAGCGAGCTGCCCAGGCAACCCCGGGCCTGCACCTTTCATCCCGCCACCCTCGACCTGCTCGACGACCTCGGCGTGGCCGCCAGGCTGGTCGCCGGCGGCCGGGTGGTCGACCGGGTGCAGTGGCGCGACAGGTCGGGGCTCGTGCTGGCCGAGATGGGCATGAACCGGCTCGACGGCCTGACCAAGCATCCCTTCAGGATCCACGCCGACCAGAGCGCGCTGACGCCGCTGCTGCTGGAGGCGCTCAACGTCTACCCCCAAGTGGACGTACGCTTCGGCGCGCAGGTGGACGGCGTCGCCGAGGGCGGCACGGGCGTCCGGGTCCGCGTCGGCCACACCTGGACGCGGGCCCGGTACATGATCGCCGCCGACGGCGCCGGCAGCAGCGTGCGCGGGGCGCTGGGGCTGCCCTTCCCCCGGGCCGCCTGCCCGGCCCAGGCGCTGCGGGTCTTCACCGAGGCGCCGCTGGACCGGCTGCTGCCGAGTCTGGCGCCGCTGACGTACGTACGGGACGTGCAGCAGTCGTGCACCCTGCTGAAGCTGCCCGACCACTGGCGGATCATCTTCAAGATCCCCTGCGAGGCGTACGAGCCGCTGTCGCCGTCGAACCTGTCGCTGCTGGTCCGCCGGTCCCTGCCGGGCGCCACCGAGCCCATCAGGGTCACGGGGGCCGACCGGTTCGGGCTGAACCGGGGGGTGCTGACCTCGTACCGGTGCGGGCGGGTGCTGTTCGTGGGCGACGCGGCGCACCTGACCTCGACCATCGGCGGGCTGAACATGAACGCCGGCATCCACGACGCCGCCGAGGCCGCCCAGGTCATCGCGGCGGTGATCGGCGGGTACGCCCCGGCCGCCGCGCTGGAGGCGTGGGCGTGGCGGCGGCGCTCGGTGCTGATGCACCGGGTGATCCCGCGCGGCGAGACGCGTCCCGCGGGCGTACGGGAACGTGACAGTGCCCGGCTCGCCGCGGCCATGGCCGGGTTACGTGCCATCGCCGGCGACCCCGACGCGACCCGCGCCTACCTGGCGCAGGCGTCGCTGCTCGACCCGGTGCCGAACCCTGGGCCGAACCCTGGGCCGAACCAGGTGCCCGTGCGGAAAGCCGTGGGGAGGGCCTGACGCTTGAACACCACCCGACCGCGTACCGAATGGAGGAGGTGACACCGGATGTGGCGAACCCTGTCAGACGACGCGCGCCAGGCCATTCGTGACCTGTGCGACAAGCACGGAGCCCGGCTCTACGACTACTGCCGCACCGAGCTCGCCGCCGGCGACGCCGAGCAGGCCGTGGCCGGCGCCGCGATGACGGCGCACCTGTACGCGGACCGCGTGGTGGACCCGGCCCTGCGCCGCCCCTGGTTGTACGCGGTGGCCCGCGCGCACCGGGCGTTCGTCGCCCGGCCGGCCAGCATCGGCTCGTGGTCGCGGCCAGGCCGCATGTCGGAGCTGCTGCCCGAGGCCCTGCTGTCCCTGGAGCGGCCCCAGCGGGAGCTGCTCGACCTGTCCGTCCGTCACGGCCTGTCCGACCCCGAGCTGGCCGCGATCTTCGAGCTGCCCGCGGCCGAGGTGCACGCCATCGTCACCAGGGCCGCGTCCGGCCTGGAGGAGTGGTTCGCCGCGATCGTCGCGGCCCGCTCCCCCGACGGCTGCCCCGACCTGACTGCCCGGATGGAGGCGTGGGTCGCCGCGCCGGGCCGCCGGGCCAGGGCCAGGATCGGCCGGCACATCCATGCGTGCGCGATCTGCCGGGCCGCGCCCAGGACGATGACGGCGGCGGCGCTGCTGCGCCGGCTGCCCATCGCCACACTGCCCGGCACACTTCCCAACCGGCTGGCGTCGGCGCAGCCGTTGCCCGGCGAGGGGCCACTCTGGCGGGCCGACGGCTTTCCTGTGCAGGCCCGCACACTGGTGGAGACCTCCTCGTCGCAGGCTCCACCGGCCGCCGACGCCATGCCGTCCGCCCCGGTCGCCGGCCCCACGACGGCGACCCCGGGAAAGCCCTGGTCGGAGGCGGGCGCGGCCGCCTCCGACCAGGAGCCCCCGACCATTCCCGCGGCCCGGCTGCCGCTGGAGTCCCTTCCGCGGCCGATGTCCATGCCGCTGGCGGCTCCCACGTACGCGGAGTACGACACCGAGGACGAGGCTCCCGAGGAGCCCATCGCGGCGCCGGCCGTACGGGGGCGGCATCCGTTCACGCCGCCGAGCCGTACCAGGGCCTTCCGCGGCGGCGTGGCGGGCGACAAGCTCGTCTACCGCACCGCGCTCAAGGGCGAGAGCAACGGCGTGCCGCACGACGCCCCTGTCATCCGCTACGGCGGGATCACGGTGTCCAGCACGGTGTCCAGCACGGCGTCGAACTTCGTCCAGCCGCCCGGGGGCGGGGACGGCGGACAGTGGCAGGAGTACTGGCGTGAGCCGCCCGACGACGATCCCGAGCAGGGCACCCCGATCAGGGCCGTCGCCAGGCTGGCGCTGATCCTCGGTGTGGGGCTGCTGGCGGCGGGGCTGATCTGGGCCATCATGAACGGCCAGGCCGGCACCCCGGCGCTCACCAAGGCCGCCGCCCAGTCCAGCGCCGACCCCGACGCGCCGTCCGGCGCCCAGGCCGGAGCAGGGAGCGAGGCCAAGAGCGGGCCGCAGAGCAGCGCCCAGCCCGATGAGCCGGCGCGCGAGGCGACCGAATCTGACACCGCCGGGCGCGAGGCGTCCGGGCGGGAGGCTTCGGGAGGCGGGGGTGAGGAGAGCGCCGGGTCCGGGTTGAAGGCGGTGCCGCGGAAGAGCGCGCTGCCGAAGCCGGCCGCGCCGGTCGCCAGGCTGTCGCCGTCGTCGGCGTGGCTGGGCGAGCGGCGCACCGGGTCGTTCGCGCTGGCGTGTACCGGCCGCTGCCAGGTCGTCTCCGCGGCCGGCACCACCGGCATCGCCGTGTCGGGCACCCGCTTCCGCGTCGCCGACCGGCTGGAGAGCTGCGACCCCGCACCGGCCGTACGGCGCGGGAAGATCACCGTCAAGTGGGCGGGCACCGCGAAGGGCGACGGTGAGCGCACCGGCGGCACCACCACCGCGAGCGGCACGCTCACCATGAACGTGACCTGGACGCCCTCCCCCGACGCGAGCTGCGGGTAGGAGGCCCGGAACCGGGCCCCCTACCAGGGACTTCTTAGAAGAAGTGGAACCCGGGCTCGGGCTCCGGCAGGTCCAGCTTCTCGGGGCCGCGGAACGTGGTGGCGTCCTTCGGCACGTCGGCGAGCGGCGTCCCGAGCACGAACGGCACGCTGACGCTGCTCCTGGTCAGGTCGAGGGTGACGTTCGCGCCGGTGCCCTGCTCACCGGTGTAGGTGCCGTCGGTGCCCGCCACGATCAGGCCGATGCGGTGGCCCTTCCTGAACGTGTAGTCCTGCGGCAGCGTCAGCCACTTGACCGTGCCGTACGTGCCGGGGGTCAGCGGCTTCGCCTGGCTGAGCGAGTCGCGGTTCTGCACGTCGATCCAGCCGCGGGCGACGATCTCCAGCGGGCGGGTGGCCACGTTCGTGACGACCTTGCGGTAGCAGGCGTCGTCGTCAGCGGTGCTCTCGCCGTGGCAGTCCTCCTCGGTGAGCGTGGTGATGCCCTGGCCGGTCCGCCAGTCGACGCGGGTGTCGGTGCCGAAGTCCACCAGGAGCGCGGTCAGGTTGGCGGTCGGCTTGTCCAGCTTGACCCGGAGGTCGGCGGTGGGCGTGCCGGACAGGCGCAGGCTCAGCGGAAGCGGGCCCGTGGTGAACGCGACCCGGCCGGGCTTCGCCGTGCCCACGTCGGCCACCATGTCGTTCTCGCTCATGCGGACGTCGGTGAAGGAGGCGGTGCTGTTGCGCTTGGCGGGCTTGAGCCCGAGCGTGCCGTCGGCCGACGGGCGCAGCGGCACCTTGAGCGCGAGCGGCGCCGGCCAGTCGCGCTGGGTGATCCACTTCGCCGGGGCCACCTCGACGTCCGCGCGGGGCTCGTTCGTGATCCCGTTGCGCACGCCGTGCAGCCAGTGGTCGAACCAGCGGTGCAGCGTGTCCACCCAGAGGTCCCTGCGGCCCTCGAAGTCGAACGGGTCCACGTGCTGGGTCTGGCCGACCCAGATCTTGCGCGGCACTTTCCTGTCGGCCAGCGCCTTCCACCAGACGGAGAAGTTGTCGGGCTTGACGTTGAGGTCGTTGACCGTGTGGATGACGAAGACGCTCGCCTTGACCTTGGAGACGTCGCCGAGCAGGCCCTTGATGTAGTCGCGCTCGGCCCAGAACGTGTTGAAGTTCCCCGTGTCGTCGCCGTCCTCGGCGTCCATCCTGTCGCGGACCTGGCGGCACTTGTCCTCCGGGTCGGTGTCGACGTAGTTGGCCAGCCAGGACGCGTAGTCGTAGTTGTAGATCACGCCGTTCGAGCGCTGGTACTTGTACCAGGAGCTGATCGCCGAGATCGGCACGATGGTCTTCAGGCCGTCCACGCCGGTCGCGGCGACGGCGTTGGCGAGGGTGCCGTCGTACGACTTGCCGATCATGGCGGCCTTGCCGGTCGTCCAGTCGGCCACGGCGGGGCTGCCGTCCGCCCGGAACGCCTTGGCGCGGCCGTTCAGCCAGTCGATGACGGCCTTGCCGCCCAGCACGTCGGCCTTGCCGCCGATGTCGGGGCAGCCGTCGGACTTGGTGGTGCCGAGCATGTCGACGTTGAGGACGGCGTAGCCGCGGGGGACGAAGTAGTTGTCGTAGAAGAGGGGAAATTTCACGACGTTTCCGGCGGCGTCGTAGACCTTGCGCTCGCCTTCGTTGCCGCGGCCCGAGTTGTCGTAGTACGGGCTCTCATCGATGATCACCGGGACCTTGAGTCCCGGGCCGGACTCCTTGGGCCGGATGATGTCCACCCTGACCTTGTCGAGGGCGCCGTCGAGGTCGCTGTCGACGGTCGACTCGACGTACACGTGCTCGCGGACGGCGTCCGCGTACGAGAAGACCGGCTGCGTCCTGCCGTTCTTGACGGTGATGGCCGGGCCGGCGGCGGCCTGGGCCGGAGTCGCGATCGCGAGGGTGAGGGCGACGGCGAAGAGGGCTGGGCGTAATTGTGACACGCGTGACCTCCGGGACATTTGACAACAAACGCCACCGTCTCAGACGGCCTGAGAGGTGGCAAGATCCCACTATGGATGTTCTGGATCGGGTGCTGGGCTGTCTGCTGGGCGGCGCGATCGGTGACGCGCTGGGGGCGCCGATCGAGTTCCAGTCGCTGCGGGAGATCCGCAGGGCGTACGGGGAAGAGGGCGTCAGCGACTACGTCACGGATTGGCGGGGTAAGGCCGGCCTGATCACCGACGACACCCAGATGACCCTCTTCACCGTCGAGGGCCTCCTGACCGATGGTGGCTCTGCGGATGTGGAGGCCGTACGAGCGGCCTATCTGCGATGGCTGGACACGCAGGACCATTAGGCGCCGCCCCCGGCGAGCCTGCCGCACCACACCGGACGGCTGCGCGAGGAGGGCTGGCTGTACTCGCGGCGGGCCCCCGGCAACGCCTGCCTGTCCGGCCTGCACCGGCCCTTCCCAGGCCCGGCCGCGTGGGGCGAACCAGGCCCGGTGAACCCCGGCTCCAAGGGCTGCGGCACCGTGATGCGCTCCGCCCCCTTCGGCCTCCTCGCCGCCCTCGCCCATCAGGCGCCTGCCGACAGCGGGGAGCGGGCGGTGCGGGAGGCGTTCGAGCTGTCGGCGGTGTGCGCGCAGATCACGCACGGGCACCCGACCGGGTACCTCGCCGCCGGGGCGTTCGCGGCGATCGTCGCGCAGCTCATGGCGAGCGAGGCGCTGGAGCCCGCCGTACGCCGCACGCTCGCCCTCCTGGCCACCTACCCCGGCCACGAGGAGACGACGGCCGCCCTCCACGCCGCCCTGGAGCTGGCCGCGGCCGGGCAGCCCACCCCCGAGGCGATCGAGTCGCTCGGTGGCGCGTGGGTGGCCGAGGAGGCGCTCGCCATCGGCGTCTACTGCGCCCTCGCCGAGCCCGAGGTGGACCGCGCCCTGCTGCTGTCGGTCAACCACTCCGGCGACAGCGACTCGACCGGCTCGGTGTGCGGCAACCTCGTCGGCGCCCTGTACGGCAGGGCCGCCCTGCCCGCCGCCTGGCTGCGTCCGCTGGAGGGCCGCGAGACGATCGAACGGCTGGCCGCCGAACTCGTCGCCACCCCGGGGTGATCGTCGGCCCCCGCCCCGCAGCATCTAGGGTGGTGGGCGTCAGCCGTTGAGGAGAAGGTGGATGCGTAACGTCGCTCGGACCTCGCTCGTGGACGCCGCCATCGCCGAGCTCCGCCGGGAGATCGCCGAAGGGGTGTGGCCGGTCGGCACCAAGATCCCGTCGGAGAGCCGCCTCGCGGAGAGCCTCGGCATGAGCCGGCTGTCCGTACGCGAGGCCGTACGCGTCCTGGCCCACGCGGGGCTGCTGCACACCCGGCAGGGCGACGGCACGTACGTCACCGCCACCGACGAGTCCGAGGTCGCCCTGCGCCGCCGGCTCGACACGGCGGCCGCCATGGACATCATCGACGTACGCCGCGGCCTCGACCTCGTCGCCGCCCGGCTGGCGGCGGGCCGGCGCACCGACGACGACCTGGCCGCGATGCGCGCCGCGCTGGCCCGCCGCGACGCCGCCGCCCAGGCGGGCGACCTCGACGGGTTCGCCGACGCCGACGTGGCCTTCCATCTGAGCGTCGCGGAGGCCGCGCACAACGTCCTCCTCGGCGACCTCTACCGCAGTATGAGCGCGGCCCTGCGCGACAGCGTCAGAGACCAGGAGCAGGCGGCCCTCGACCCTGACCCCTGGCACGCCGAGCTGCTCAAGGCCATCGAGAACCGCGACCCCGCCGAAGCGGTCGCCGTCTCCATCGCCCTCCTCGACAAACAGGAACGCGACCTCTGACCCCTCAGCGACGCGGCCGGTTTCGGGAGAGGGGCGCGGACAGGCCGGACACGGCTCCGCAACTGCCCGGGGACAGGCCCGCTTCTGCGTCAGGCACGCGCGCGAGCGCCCGGAACGTGGTCGCGTCCCGGGCGCGCGGTGCCTTCGTCACGGGATGGCAAGGGTGTCCGTGGAGGAGTCCGCCGGTGGGTCGGGGGACTGGCGTCGGCGGCGGGCCGTCAGCCACAGCGCCCCCGCGGCGAGTGCCGCGCCTCCGGCGGCGGCGAGCAGCAGGGTGTAGGCGGGGATCCCGGTGCTGGTGACCGCGCTCTGAGCGCCGGCCTTGGCCGCGTCGCCACCTGTCCCAGCCGCCTCACCGCCGGTTCCGGCCGCTGTTCCGTTCGCGGGCACTGCCTCTTGCGAGGTCGGCGCTCCTGGCTTGGGCGCCGTCGCCAGTTGGCCGGGAGAGGCTGGGACGAAGGTGGGGACCTCGCCGGGGACGACCTTCGGGGGCCGGATCGCGCCCCAGCGCTCCTCCGTACGCCGGCCTCCCACCATCTCGGCGGGCACGGGCGCGACGCGCATGTTTCCGGGGACCTTCAGGACGCCCACCTCGTACGGCGGGAACCAGCCCTGCAGCGCCTCCACCTTCCACTCCCCGCGCGGCACCGCCAGGGACGTCGCGTAGTGCGCCGCCTCGGGCAGCGGCGTGGCCTCGAACGTCACGCTGCGGCCGTCCGCCCGGGTGAGCCGCAGCCCGACGCGGTCGAGCACGCCCTCGAACGGATGGGTGCCGTGCTGCAACACCCAGAACCCCACCGTGTACGTGTGCCCGGCCTCGAACCGCCCCGGCACCGGATCGAGGTACGTCACCGCCCATCCCCCACGGGCCCCCGCTTGGGTTCCGGCCTGGGATGCCGTCTGGGATGCCGCTTGGGATGCCGGCACCGGCACCGGTGCCAGGACCGGGGCCGCCGCAAGTGCCAGGGCCGCCAACGCGACCATCGTCTTTCGCATGAAAGTCACCTCCGGTGTGCATACACCGCAGGAGTGCCGGAGGTTCTGGGGGTCGCGTCATCAGCGGGCGACATTTCCTGACAAGGGTGCACACATTTCCCGACCGGGGCACGCACAATGGAATTCAAGAGGGCGAGGGCGAGAATTCGGCGGGGAGCGAGGAGGCTTGGCGCCGTGTCCGCCTCGGGACGCGACTATCTGACCGCGATGCTCGACGTGCTCGTCTACGAGAACGTGCTGGTGGCCTGGAGACGCCTGCCTTCGGGCTGCTACATGCTCGTCTCGCACGAGGGCGAGGAGATCAGGCTCACTCCACAGCAGGCCGACGCGTGGACGAGGGGTGCTTTCGCGGTCTACCTCGCGCTGGTGGACCAGCGCCGCATCAGCCCCCGCATTCCCGGCGATACTCCACATCATCAACTCGAATAAGCGCATATTTCCGGCGCCCACCGCGCTGGGCAGTGGCGGGTCCGGTCAACGGCCGATGGCCGGTGGCCGGGGGCGGGTCTGGTCGGCGGCCGGTCGCCTGCGACCCGCCGCCTCCCCCGCCCTCGACAACCCCCGTCAGGGCGTCACCGACCTCGTCAGCCCTTGTTGTTCATGAACTGGGAGATCTTCCACTCCTCGCCTTCCTTCGTGAGCACGAACAGCTCGCGCATGTTGTTGTCGCCCTGCTTGCTGGTCGCCCTGACGATGGCGTCGTCGGGGCCGGCGGTGCGGGTCTCGTCGATGGTGTGGGTGGCCTGCTTCATGCCGTTGCCGCCCTGGAGCTGCTTCTGGAACAGCGACTTGATGGCTTCGCCGCCCTCGGCGGTGGGCTGCCCGGCGAGCAGGACCACCGCGTCGTCGGCGAAGGTGTCGGTGACCTGGTCCACGTCGCCCGACTTGAGCGCGTCGAAGAAGCCCTGGACGGCGGTCTCCGCCTGCCCGCCGCCCGCGGTGTCGCCCGGCGAGGCCGAGTCGTCGGGTGAGGTGTCGGGCGCCATGGAGTCCATGTCGGTGGGGCTGGCCGCCCCCTTCATGGCCTGGGTGTTGCCGGAGCAGCCCGCAACCAGGAGGGCGGGGACGATCGCGGCCAGCAGGAGTGCCCTGCGCTGAGAAATCTTGCTCATGGCCGCTTTGATGCCCCCGCCGATGAGTGGCGAATGCGGGGTTTAGGCACTCCGCACGACGCCTTTACCTGGTCGGGGTGGTCCGGACGGTAACGGTTAACGGATCAGGGAGAGACGCGTCAGAGGTTCGATCGTTGCCGTCCTGATACCAGCGGGCCGGAGAGCGCCGATAGCGTGCCTACAGTGCCGCGAATCTTGGCGAACGCCGAACCCCTCCCCCAGCGCGAAGACGCCGAACGCTGCGACAGTGTCGAAGCAGGACGGCGCTGCGTGCTCCCGGTGGCGCATCGCAGCCCCCACGTCTACCCACCGGTCGAGGCGCCCGCCGTGGAGGCCAGCGCGTAGGCGGGCTCTTCCCGGGTGACTTCCGGTGCGGCTTCCAGGGTGACCTCGACGTGGCCGAGGGCGTTCACGCGTACCGGATAGGCCGGCACCGAGACGCCCGGGTCGTCCAGGCAGCGGCCGGTGCGCAGTGAGAACACCTGCTTGTGCAGCGGCGACGCGACGGTCGGCTCGCCCTTCCTGGTGCCGACGATGCCGCGCGAGAGCACGTACGCGCCGCTGAACGGGTCGAGGTTGCCGAGCGCGTGCAGCTCGCCGTCGTACGTGCGGAAGACGGCCACCTGCGTGCCCTCGACGAGGGCGCAGACGCCGCGCTCGGGCAGCAGGGAGTCGTAGGCGCAGATCGTGGTCCAGCTCATCGGGCCATCACCGGCTTGATCTGGCCGCGCTCGCTGGCGAACACGATCGACGGGTCGGGCACCCCGGGCGCGTTGACGAAGCTGACGAACCTGCTCAGCTTGTCGGGGTCGTCCAGGGTGGCGGCCCATTCGTCGGTGTACGTGGCGATGTGGTGCTCCATCTGGGCGTCGAGGTCGGCGCAGATGCCGAGCGAGTCCTCCATGATCACCTCACGTAGGTAGTCGAGGCCGCCGTCCAGTGACTCGATCCAGGCGGCGGTGCGCTGCAGCCGGTCGGCGGTGCGGATGTAGAACATCAGGAACCGGTCGATGGTCCTGAGCAGTTCGTCGGTGGTGAGGTCGTTGGCGAGCAGGTCGGCGTGGCGGGGCTTGAAGCCGCCGTTGCCGCCGACGTACAGGTTCCAGCCCTGCTCGGTGGCGATGACGCCGAAGTCCTTGGAGCGGGCCTCGGCGCACTCGCGGGCGCAGCCGGAGACGGCGGACTTGAGCTTGTGCGGCGAGCGCAGGCCGCGGTAGCGCAGCTCCAGCGCGATGGCCATGCCCACGGAGTCCTGGACGCCGTAGCGGCACCAGGTGGAGCCGACGCAGGACTTCACGGTACGCAGGGCCTTGCCGTAGGCGTGGCCGGACTCGAACCCGGCGTCCACGAGCCGCCGCCAGATCTCGGGCAGCTGCTCGACCCGGGCGCCGAACAGGTCGATGCGCTGCCCGCCGGTGATCTTGGTGTAGAGGCCGAAGTCGCGGGCCACCTCGCCGATCACGATGAGCTTGTCGGGGGTGATCTCACCGCCGGGGATGCGCGGGACGACCGAGTACGTGCCGTTCTTCTGGATGTTGGCGAGGAAGGCGTCGTTGGTGTCCTGCAGCGCGGCCCGCTCGCCCTCCAGCACGTGCCCGTTGTGCAGGGAGGCGAGGATGGAGGCCACGGCGGGCTTGCAGATGTCGCAGCCGCGGCCCTGCCCGTGCTGGGTGATCAGCTCGGAGAAGGTCGTGATGCCGCGCACCCGTACGATGTCGAACAGCTCGGCCCGCGAGTACGTGAAGTGCTCGCACAATGCCTTGCTGACCTCGACGCCCGACTTCTCCAGCAGCTGCTTGAGCATCGGCACGCAGCTGCCGCAGGTCGTCCCGGCCCTGGTGCACGCCTTGATCGCGGGCACGTCGGTGGCGGAGCCGTCGGCGATGGCGGTGCGGATGTCGCCGGCGCACACGTTGTTGCAGGAGCAGACCTGGGCGTCGTCCGGCAGGTCGAGCCCGGCGCCCGCGCCGGAGAAGAGCAGGTCCGACGGCGAGGCGGGCAGCTCCTTGCCCACGAAGGGCCGCAGCGAGGTGTACGGCGCCGCGTCGCCCACGCAGATGCCGCCGAGCAGGGTGCGGGCGTCGTCGCTGATGAACAGCTTCTTGTAGATCCCGGCGACCGGGTCGAGGTAGGTGACGTCGAGCGCCCCTTCCATGGCCCCGAACTGGGCGACCTCGACGCCGAGCAGCTTGAGCTTGGTGGACAGGTCGGCGCCGCCGAACGTGGCCGTGCCGCCCATGATCTGGTCGGCGGCCACCTCGGCCATCGTCTGACAGGGCCCGACGAGCCCGTACACCATGCCGCCGGCCAGCGCGCACTCGCCGACGGCGTAGACGGCGGGGTCGGAGGTGCGCATGGCGGCGTCGACGACGATGCCGCCGCGCGGCCCGACCTCCAGGCCGGCGTCCCTGGCCAGCTCGTCGCGCGGCCTGATGCCCGCGGAGAACACCACGACCTGCGCGTCGATCAGCGTGCCGTCGGGCTTGCGCAGGCCGCTCACCTCGCCGCCGGCGTGCACGATCTCCTGCACGCCGGCGCCGGCGTGCACGGTCAGCCCGAGCCCCTCGATGTGCGACTTGAGCACCGAGCCGCCGCCCTCGTCCACCTGGCGCGGCATCAGCCAGGGGCTCATCTCCACGATGTGGGTCTTCAGCCCGAGCGCGCGCAGCGCGTCGGCGGCCTCCAGGCCGAGCAGCCCGCCGCCGACGACGACGCCCTGCTCGGCGTCCTTGGCGGCGGTCCTGATGGCGTCGAGGTCCTCGATGGTGCGGTAGACGAAGGCGTGCTCGGCGCCGGGCACCGGCGGCACGAACGGCGCGGAGCCGGTGGCCAGCACGAGCACGTCGTACGGCTCGCTGCCGCCGTCGGCGAGCGTGACCTGCCTGGCCTGCCGGTCGATGGCGGTGACCCGGGTGTTCAGCCGGGTGACGACGCCACCGGGCACGGTGTAGGTGAGGTCCTCTGCCGAGGTGCCGTTCAGGTAGGAGGTCAGGTGCACCCGGTCGTAGGCCGGTCGCGGCTCCTCCCCGATGACGGTCACGCTGCCGCTGAAGCCCCTGCTCGTGAGGGTCTCGACGAGCCGGTGGGCGGTCGGGCCGTACCCGACGACGACGATCCTGTTCACACGGAGATCCCTTCCTGCTCGCACAGCCAGCCGACGATGCCCTCCACGGCGTCGCGGCAGGTCCCGCATCCGGTGGTGGCCCTGGTCGAGGCCGCCACTCCGGCCACGTCACGGGCGCCGGCCTCCCAGCACGCCCTGATCCGGCCCTTGGTCACGTTGTTGCAGCGGCAGACGATGGCCGCGTCCGGCATCAGCGTCGGGCTGCCGGCCACGGGCGCCGCCGCGAGGCCGGGGAACAGCAGCCCGGCGCGGTCGCCCGGCAGCGGCCCGCCCCGGTCGAAGAGCTGGGTGAGGGTGCCGACGGCGTCGCTCTCGCCCAGCAGGATCGCGCCGACCAGGCGGCCGTCCCTGATGACGAGCTTCCTGTAGGTGCCGCGGGCGCGGTGGCTGAAGCGCACCACCTCGGCGTGCTCCTCGCCGAGCTGGGTCTCGCCCATCGCGGCCAGCTCGACGCTCTTGGCCTTGAGCCTGGTGACCAGGCGGGAGCCGCGGTAGAGCGCCTTGCCGCCGGTGATGACCTCGGCGGCCACGGTGGCCTGCTCCCAGGCGGGGGCGACGAGGCCGTACACGGTGCCGTCGTGCTCGGCGCACTCGCCGATCGCGAAGATCGACGGGTCGTCGGTGCGCAACTCGTCGTCCACGACGATGCCGCGCCGCACCTCGAGCCCGGCGTCGGCGGCCAGGCCCGTGACCGGCCGCACCCCGCAGGCCAGCACGACCAGGTCGGCCTCGACCAGCTCGCCGTCGTCGAGCCTGACGCCGTCGTCCTCGATGCCCGCGGCGCTGACGCCGGTGCGGATGTGCACGCCCAGCCCGGCGAGCGTCTCGCCGAGCACCTCGCCCGCCTCCACGTCGAGCTGGCGTTCCATCAGGTGGCCCGCCAGGTGCAGCAGCGTGACGGGCAGGCCGCGCCCGGCCAGGCCGCGCGCGGCCTCGACGCCGAGCAGCCCGCCGCCGATCACGACCGCCGTACGGGCCCGCTCGGCCTCGCCCAGGATGCGCTCGCAGTCGCCCAGCGTGCGGAAGGGGATGGCCCGCTCGACGCCGGGGATCGGCGGCACGATCGCGTCGCTGCCGGTCGCGAGGACCAGCAGGTCGTACGGCTCGCGCCGCCCGTCCTCGGTCACGACGTGCCTGGTCTCCCTGTCCACGTGCGCGACGGGGCTGCCGAACGCGGCCTCGACGTCGTGGGCGTCGTACCAGGCGGGGTCCACCAGGCGGACCTGCTCGGGCCGGGAGCTGCCGGCCAGGACGTTGGACAGCAGGATCCGGTTGTAGGGCCGGCACGCCTCGGCGCCGAACACGGTGATCTTCATGTGCGGGTCCCGGGTGCGCACCTCGCTGACCAGGCGCGACCCGGCCATCCCGTTGCCCACGACGACGAGCCTCATGAGTCCCTCTCCACCCTGACGGCGCAGACCTTGAACTCCGGCATCCTCGACGTGGGGTCGAGTGCCGGGTTGGTCAGCCGGTTGGCGCCCTCCCAGTGGAAGGGCATGAACACGGTGTCGCGCCTGATGGCGTCGCTGATCCTGGCCACGGCCTTGCTCTCGCCCCTCCTGCTGCTGACGCGGACGACGTCCCCCGCCGTGATGTCGAGCTGGTCGGCCAGGTCGGGGTGCAGCTCGACGTACGGCTCCGGGGCGGCCTGGACGAGCGGCGCGATCCTGCGGGTCTGGGCGCCGCTCTGGTAGTGGGCCAGCACCCGGCCGGTGCTGAGGTAGACGGGGTAGTCGGCGTCGATCTCCTCGGCGGCGGGCCGGTGCTGGACGGGCACGAATCTGGCCAGCCCGTCAGGGTGCGCGAACCGGTCGAGGAACGGCCGCGGCGTCCCCGGGTGCTCCTCCGACGGGCACGGCCAGAACACGCCGGTCTCGTCCGCGATGCGCTCGTAGGTGATGCCGGAGTAGTCGGCGGGACCGCCCGCGCTGGCGCGGCGCAGCTCGTCGAAGACCTCGACCGGCTCGGTCCCGAAGGTGTGGCCGAGCCGCTCGGCGAGCGCGGCGATGACGTCGAGGTCGCTGCGCACCCCCGGCGGCGGGTCCAGGGCCTTGCGGCGCAGCAGCACCCGGCCCTCCAGGTTGGTCATCGTGCCGGTCTCCTCGGCCCACTGCGTCACCGGGAAGACCACGTCCGCCAGCGCGGCGGTCTCCGACAGCACGAAGTCGCAGGTCACCAGCAGGTCCAGGGAGCCGATCCGCTCGGCGACGTGCTCGGCGGCGGGCGCCGAGATGATCGGGTTCGAGCCGAACAGCAGCAGCGCCCTGGGCCCCTCAGAGGTGCCCAGCGCGTCGAGCAGCTCGTACGCCGACCGCCCAGGCCCCGGGATGTCCTCGGCCGGGATGCCCCAGATGCCGGCCATGTGCGCGCGGGCCGCCGGGTCGTCGATCTTGCGGTAGCCGGGCAGCTGGTCGGCCTTCTGCCCGTGCTCCCTGCCGCCCTGGCCGTTGCCCTGGCCGGTCACGCAGCCGTACCCGGAGCCCGGAGTGCCGGGCAGGCCGAGCGCGAGCGCCAGGTTGATGAACGCGGTGACCGTGTCGGTGCCCTTGGCGTGCTGCTCGGCGCCGCGTCCCGTCAGGACGTACGCCCGCTCCACCGCGGCGAGCGCCCTGACCGCCTGCCGCATCTGGTGCACGGGCACCCCGGTGATCCGCTCGACCCGCTCGGGCCACCAGGAGGCCAGCGAGGTCCGTACGTCGTCGAAGCCGGTGGTCCGCGCGGCCACGTACGCCTCGTCCACGAGCCCGTCGGCGACCGCGATGTGCAGCAGCCCGAGCGCGAGCGCCAGGTCGGTGCCCGGGGTGGGCTGCAGGTGCAGCCAGGCCAGCCGGGCGGTCGGCGAGCGGCGCGGGTCGACGACGATGAGTCGCGGCCCGTCGAGGTGGCGGACGAACGGCGGCATGGTCTCGGCGACGTTCGCGCCGGCCAGCAGCACGACGTCCGCCTCCGCGAGGTCGGTGACGGGGAACGGCATGCCCCGGTCCATGCCGAACGCCCTGATGGACGCGGCGGCGGCCGACGACATGCAGAACCGGCCGTTGTAGTCGATCTGGCTGGTGCCGAGCGCGACCCTGGCGAACTTGCCCAGCGAGTACGCCTTCTCGTTCGTCAGCCCACCGCCGCCGAACACGGCCACGGCGTCGGGGCCGTGCTCGGCGCGGATGGCGGACAGCCGGTAGGCCACGTAGTCCAGCGCGACGTCCCAGTCCACGGGCTCGCCGTGCAGGAGCGGGGTGGTCAGGCGCTCGGTGCTGGTGAGCAGCTCACCCGCCGTCCACCCCTTCTGGCACAGCGCTCCCGGTGCGTTGGCCGGGATGTCGGTGCGCGGGCTGATGGCCGGCCCGGGTCCGATCCTCATGCCGCACTGCAGCGCGCAGTACGGGCAGTGCGTCGCCGTCACGTCAGACCCTGGCATGAGCGAGGCTCGCCACCACGTTGACGCCGACCGTGCGCATGTAGCACCACCAGGTCAGGGCGAAGCAGGAGGCGTAGAACAGGCCGAAGGCGAGGAACGCGGCGGCCGGGCTGCCGGAGGCGGCGAACGACATGCCGAACGCCCGGTTGATGAGGAACCCGCCGAGCGCCCCGACCGCCGAGATGATGCCGATGGCGGCGCTGGCCTGACGCTTGCCGTACAGCAGGGCCTCCTCGCCCTCGCCGCGCTCGGCCACGGCCTTGGCCTGGAAGATGGCCGGGATCATCCGGTACGTCGAGCCGTTCCCGACGCCCGAGGTGACGAAGAGCAGCTGGAAGGCCAGGAAGAACAGCCAGAAGTTGCCTCCCGTGCCGGCCAGCCAGACCAGCAGCACGCCGCCGCCCATCGCGGCGAAGTTCCACAGCGTGACGGGGGCGCCGCCGTGCCGGTCGGCCAGCCAGCCGCCGACCGGCCTGATGAGCGAGCCGAGCAGCGGCCCGACGAAGGCGACCGCCGCGTACGGCGCGTCGGGGAACAGGTTCTGGCTCAGCAGCGGGAAGGCCGTCGAGTAGCCGATGAACGAGCCGAACGTGCCGATGTAGAGGAACGACATGACCCAGGTCTGCGCCTTGCCCGCCACCGCGAACTGCTCGCGCGGGTCGGCCTTGGCGCTGGTCAGGTTGTCCATGAAGAAGAACGCGCAGGCTCCGGCCACCACGATGAACGGGATCCAGAACCATCCGGCGGCGGCCAGCCCGAGCGAGCCGATCACCAGCGGCATGACGAGCTGCACGGAGCTGACGCCGACGTTGCCGCCCGCCGCGTTCAGCCCGAGTGCCACGCCCTGCTTCTCGCGGGGGTAGAAGTAGGTGATGTTGGCCATGCTGGAGGCGAAGTTCCCGCCACCCAGCCCGGCCAGGGCCGCGATCACCAGGAAGAGCCAGTACGGCGTGGCCGGGTTGTTCACCGCGACACCGAGCAGCACCGCGGGAATGAGCAGCAGCGCGGCGCTGACCACGGTGAAGTTGCGCCCGCCGAACCTCGCGGGGCCGAACGTGTAGGGCACCCGCAGCACGGAGCCGATCAGGTTGGGCAGGGCGACCAGCCAGAACAGCTGGTCGGTGGAGAACTCGTACGACCCCATCCTGGTCGCCACGATGCTCCACAGCGTCCACACGGTGAAGCCGAGGTGCTCGGCCACGATTGAGAAGACCAGGTTGCGCCGGGCCACCCGCCGGCCTGAGCTCTCCCAGAAGGCTGGGTCATCGGGGTGCCACTCGGCGATCCAGCGCGCCATCGACCTCTCCTACGCTCGGCGTCCGGGATCCCCAAGGTAGGAAGGGCTCATTACGCACGATGACCGTGCGTGGCCGTGCGTTCGTTACGGGTGATTCACCGCGGTAACAAGCTCCGCACAACCGTCACCCGCGAAACATGATGTTAATGATCGGTTATCGGCCTCTTGCTGGGGTAACAGCACTCAGACAAGGGGGGAAACATGATCAAACAGCTGCACAAGATGGGCGTTAAGTCGGGCCACATGTACACCTGCGGCCTGGCGTCGATCGCGCTGGCCTTCGCCAGCTGGGCGGTGTCCACGAAGGCCGAGAAGGCCGGGCTCGACCGGGCCGACCGGTGGGGCATCTTCGTCGGCGAGTGGGCGCCGACCTTCTTCGCGATCGGTGTCGCGCTGCGGATGGAGGAGACCCACCGCGAGCTCGACGAGTCCGAGATGGGCATGTTCGATCAGTCCGAGAGCACGCGGAGCAGGACGCACGCCGGCGTCTGAACCGTATGTGTCACGCAGGTCACGTCACCGTGCGTGACCTGCGTGGCCGTGTGCGGGGGTGTTCTCAGCCGGCCAGGCGGCGCAGCGGCTCGTCGGTCAGCCGGTAGCGGTACCACTCGTTCTGGTTGACCGCGCCGAGCTTCTCGTAGAAGGCGATGGACGGCTCGTTCCAGTCGAGGACCGCCCACTCCAGGCGCTCGTAGCCGCGCTCCGCGCAGACGCGGGCCAGCTCGCGCACCAGCGCCACGCCGTGGCCGCCGCCCCTGTGCCGCGGGCGGACGTACAGGTCCTCCATGTAGACGCCGTGCACGCCGCGCCAGGTGGAGTACGTCAGGAACCACAGCGTGAAGCCCACCACCTCGCCGTCCTGCTCGGCCATGTGCGCGAAGGCCGCGGGGTGGTCGCGGAAGAGGGTGTCGTGGAGCTGCTCCTCGGTCACCCGCACCTCGTGTGCGGCCTTCTCGTACTCGGCTAGCTCGCGGATCATGCTGACGATCTCGGGCACGTCAGCGGGTGTGGCGGGACGAATCATGGCAGACAGGGTACGTGCCCTGGTCCAGCGCCCGCGCCTCGCCGAGGCCCCGGCGTGCGCGGTGGGTGTCGGCATCCGGGACACTGGTGCTGGTCACGTTCGAGAAAGGCAGACACCCATGGAACAGCGCGTTTTGGGACGTACCGGACGCCAGGTCGGTGTGGTCGGCCTCGGCGCCTGGCAGCTCGGCGCCGACTGGGGCCAGGTGACGGAGTCCGACGCGGTCGCCACGCTGGAGGCGGCGGTGGACGCGGGCGTCACCTTCATCGACACCGCCGACGTCTACGGCGACGGCCGCAGCGAGCAGATCGTCGGCCGCTTCGCCAAGAACCACCCCGGCCTCACGGTGGCCACGAAGATGGGCCGGCGGGTGGAGCAGATCCCCGCCAACTACGTGATGGACAACTTCCGCGCCTGGAACGAGCGCTCCCGCCACAATCTCGGCGTGGACACCCTCGACCTGGTGCAGCTCCACTGCCCGCCGACGCCGGTCTACTCGACGGACGCGGTGTTCGACGCGCTCGACACGCTGGTGGCGGAGAAGAAGATCGCCGCGTACGGCGTGAGCGTCGAGACCTGCGAGGAGGCGCTGACCGCGATCGCCCGTCCCGGTGTGGCGACCGTGCAGATCATCCTCAACGCGTTCCGGCTCAAGCCGCTCGAGCAGGTCCTGCCCGCCGCGCGCGCCGCCGGGGTCGGCATCATCGCCCGCGTCCCGCTGGCCAGCGGCCTGCTGTCGGGCAAGTACGACGAGCACACCACGTTCTCCTCCGACGACCACCGCTCGTTCAACCGGCACGGGGAGGCGTTCGACGTCGGGGAGACGTTCTCGGGCGTCGACTTCGCCACCGGCCTGGAGGCGGTCCGCCGCCTGGCGCCGCTGGTGCCGCCGGGGGCGACGATGGCGCAGTTCGCGCTGCGATGGATCCTCGACCAGGAGGGGGTCTCGGTGGTGATCCCGGGCGCCCGCAACCCCGCCCAGGCCCAGGCCAACGCCGCCGCCGACGCCCTCACGCCGCTGGACGACGCGGCACTCTCGACGGTCCGCGAGGTCTACGACGAGCTCATCCGCCCCCAGGTCCACGACCGCTGGTGACAGGGCGGTCCGGCGTCCCGCCCGGAGCGGCAGAGGCACCGTCAAGCGGCGGCAGGTCTGGTGACCTCGCCGGTCACCGCCACCTATCTCGCCGTCCGGGCGGGACTACCCGCCGGGGACACGCCCCGGCCGGGTCTCCCTCCACCTTCGTCCCGTATCGGCGCCCCGGCAAGGGCCTTTCATGCTCGAAGCCGCCAGAGGATCACGACCAGCAGGGCCAGCGCGCAATACATGGCGATGACGGCGACCTCGCCGAGCCAGGCGTACCCGGACTCGGCCAGCAGGGCGACCGCCCCCGCCCCCACCACCGCCCATCGCAGCGCGTCGAGCAGCGTGACGTCGTAGTGGTCACCGAAGGGGCGGATGTACCGGATCACGACGTCCACCACCGCCCAGAGCGTGACCAGCGCCCCGGCGGAGTACCCGAGCCAGAACGCCGAGTACGTCCCCTGCGCCGCATGCGCTTCGAACAGCGCGACGACCGACAGACCGGCCATTCCCAAGGCGAGCCACCCCGCCTTGCTGCCCGATTTAAGGTCGCCCACCCCGAGCAGGCACAGCCACCAGCCGATCGGGTCGAACAGCAGGTCGAGCCCGCCCACTCGGAGGGCCGCGAAGGCGACCAGCAGCCCGATCGCGATCTTCAAACCCGGCTGGGCGGGCGCCGCCGGGGGCGCCGGCTCCTTCAGGACCACTCGTCGCTCACCGCCTCGTTGCACGCCTCGGCCGCGAGTCCGCGCTGCCAGGCCAGCGTCACGTCGTCCCCCAGCCCGGAATAGCGCCAGGAGTCCGGCACCGCCTCCGACTCCCCCGACCACAGCGGGGTCCGGTAGGTGAACCGCACCGGCCGCGGCTCCCTCGGCACCTTCGCGCAGTCACCGACGTGCACGCTTCTGGAGATCGAGACCAACTCGTAGGCCGCGACCCTGACCGACGCCCGCTCGCGCTTCGTCCCGTCAGGGGGCAGCAGGCGCAGGCCGGGGACGTCGAGCGCGATCCCCGTGACCGTGAACGGGACCGGCCCCTCGTTCCAGACTTCGAGCGTCATGGAGGTGACGAGCCGCCCGGCCTCGTCGCGGTAGGACAACCCTTCGTCGGCCGTCCAGGCGGCCCGTGGCTCCGTCGCGCCCGCCCACGACAGAATGGCGACGACGACGGCGAGCACCGCACCACTCCAGCCCACCGCCCCGGACCCGGATAAGCGCCGACTACCGATGCCTAATCGCCGCCATATTTCATCAGGATGCATGGCACAGCACCTTATATCGTGGCCCGGTGATGATCTGGGTGTTGGGGCTCGCCGCCATTTCCGCGGCGGCGATGACGGTGTCGCGGGAAATGCTCACGAGGTTCGCCACGCTGAGCGGTTATCCGGTCACCATGGAAAATGCGCCGCAGGTCATCGCGTATTTCTCGCGATTACGCCGATGGCGGCTGGTCGCCGTCGTCCTGGCCGTTCCGGTGGCGGGTTTCACCGGCGACCCGTTCTATCTCGTCGCCGGCTGGTGCACCGGGCCGCTATTGGCGGCCAGGCGCGTGCCGTTCTTCGCGATGGCTGTCCCGCGTGCCCTGTGGCTGACGTCCGTGACCGCCGCCGCACTGGCCGGCGTCCACCTGGTCCTGTCGGATGACCCGGGCCGAACGCTGCTGCCGCACGCCGCCGTGGCCGTCGCCGTCGCGGCGGCCGTGACGCTCGCGGACCGGCGCCCGCGCATGGAGGATCAGGATCAGGCCGCGCGAGCGCTGGGCGCTTGGTCGGCGCGGAACGTGCACCTCGTGGGCAGCGCGGTCGTGCTGGCGAGCGTCCTGCTCGCCCCAGGACGCCCGCCCCAGGACGAACCGCCTGGCCACAACGGGCCCGCCGAGGTGCGGGCGATCCCGGCCACGTTCGAGACCGTCGACGAGCACGACGCCCCGACCTGCCCGTGGTTCGACGAGACCGTGGCCCCGTGCCGGTTCTGGCTGGTCAACGGCGAGCCGTTCCCCCAGGCCGCCCCCTATGTCGCCGAGGCGGGCAAGGCACCCCGTAGCGCCCCCTTCGCCGTCGCCCCGAACCGCAAGGCGGTGGTCTACCTGCACGCGAAGGACCGCCGTCTGACGTACCAGGACGCCGGCGGCAGCCGCCCTCTCACCCCGCCCCTGGCCGACGCCGATGTGCCGACCGTCACCTTCAAAGGCCGTTTCGTGGTCATGTCGGGAGCCGGCGCGCAGGTCGTCGACACCCGCACCTGGGTGCCGCTGCTGACCGCCGGCGCGCGGAAGGTCCACGACGTCAACGCGGCCGGCGTCGTCGTCACCAAGGGCGATCGGGTGCTCGTCCTCGACCTCAGAGGCAGGGTACGCATGCGGCTCCCGGCCGGAAAACGCGGCGACGACTATCACCTGCGCCCCGACGGCCGCCGGCTGGTCGTCATCCGGTGGGCGAAGCAGCGCGCGGAAACCTATGACCCGGCCACCGGAAAACGCCTGTCGGCGGTCACGTATCGCTTTCCCGGTGAAGACTGGCTGGAGAATGTGCCGGGCTGGTCGAAGGGCGGGCGATTCCTGCTGCACAGCGCGTACCAGGACCGCTCCTATTCGCTCGACCTGGCGACCGGGAAGCTGACGCCGCGGTGAAAAGGCGGCGGCCCCCCGGTTACCCTACCGGGGGGCCTGAGAGAGGCCGCCATATCGCGGTGCCGGCGGCGTTTAAGAGGACGGGTCAGTCATCACGACGTGCGCTCGACCATTGAACCATCGGGGCAGGAAAAGAGCCCCGAACCGGATTCGAACCGGTATCTCACCATCACAGCCCGTCCTCGGTCGATCCGGCACCTGGCGGCGAATGCTGAATCTGGAGCGAGAATCTGAGTTTCAGGCGGCTGCCTCTACCAATTGGGCCACCGGGGCGCGTGAATGCCCCGGGGAGGACTCGAACCTCCATGTCACCGCCGATCAGCTTCAGGCGTCAGCCTCAGCTTGCGCTCCTGGCGCACCCCCGCCCGAAGGCGAGGGGGTCTGGGGGAGGGTTCACCCGAACAGGTAGGTGAACACCTTGTCGCCGATCTTACGGTCGGCGACCTGCGTGCCGTTCGCCTCCTCACGCGCGTACTTCACCGCGTCCTGCAGCTTCTGTACGCGGGTCAGCAGCTCGTTCACCCGCCGCTGCGGCAGCGCGCCGGAGAAGGCGACCTTCGTCCAGTATCCGACCACGACGTCCTCGTTGTACACCTGCACCTGCGCCGGGTGCTTCTCCGTCGCCTCGGCGAGCACGTGGTTGCGCGGCACCTTCTTGGTGCGGGTGGTCTTGACCGGGTCGGTGCGCCACGTGTCGGTGGCCTCGTCGCGCGACCAGGTCTCGGCCGGGTCGAGGGCCGGCAGCTTGGAGACGAACGTGTAGACGTCGGTGAGCTGCTTCTCCAGGAAGAGCAGGTACGTCACCGGCACGTCCTCCAGCAGCACCTCGCCGTCGACCCGCACGCTGGCCTTGGCCTCGCAGTTGGCCCAGTCCTTGGTGGCGGTCACGTCGAACAGCCGGGTCAGCGTCGTGCCGACTCCCTTGAGCACCTCTTCGGCCTGCACCTGCACGCGCGTCGACTCGGGCGGCAGCTGCTCGCCCTCGTCGTCGATCGGCTGGTAGGTGCGGGAGAGGCCGGACAGCAGGGGCGCCTTCTGGATCTGGTGGTAGGCGTCCGTCACCTTGCGCTGGACGTCCGACTTCACACCCTTCTCGACCGCGAGGATCTGGTTGAGCTTGGTCACGAATCAACCCTAGAGGTCCGGCGAACCCGGACACATCCGGTTTTCTGCCAAACGCCGGGGTCCCTCCTGGCAAGGAGGGACCCCGACGTCCGGCGGACGTTGGCGCTCCAGGGCCCCCACTGGAGCGATGCCAGGTTAGTAGCTTCATGTCCGTTTTGTGAAGATATGCGGACCATTCCGCTGCGCCACCGCGACATTGACTTTATGTAGTCAATCGATTACTACTCGTTGGGTAACTGATGGCAGCAGGAAGGACACGTTCCGTGCGCAAGACTCTCACCGCCCTCGCCGCCGCGTGCTGCGCCCTGGGTGCGGCCGCCGCCCCCGCCCAGGCCGCCCCCGCCGGCAACGCACCCTCCTGCGTGGTCGTCTGGCAGACGACCGGCACCATCACCAAGACCGGCTACGCGCGCAACGACTGCAGCAGGACGCTGCGCCTGAAGATCGTGTGGGCCCACGGCACCGACGGCCAGTGCCACACGGTCCGCCCCGGCGGGACGATCTGGTCGAAGGTGGCCCGCGGCGTCCGTACGTTCGACGGCGCCAACTCCTGCTGACCTCGTGAGCACGGCGAGGCCGCCTGGCCTCGCCGTGATCTGCAACCGGTTGCACCGCGTTTCCAGCGGAAACAGGCGGCGAGCGTCTGGATCACCGCAATGGGTCGGCATATGCTCCGGGCGGTCCCGAGCGTGACAGGGAGAGTCGCCCGTGCTGAGCCGCCGCGCCGCCATGCGTGCCCTGGCGATGTCCGCCATCGCCGTCCCCATCCTCACCCCCGAAGCCGCCCTCGCCCGCGAGTCCGGAACGCCTGCAACGCCCACTGCTTGGACTCGTGCGAACCGCATCGCCGCGCGCGTCCGCCCGCCCGCCTTCCCGCACCGCCGCTTCGACATCACTCGCTTCGGCGCGCGCGGCGACGGCACGACCGACTGCACCGCCGCCATCCGCACCGCGATCAGGGCCTGCCACCGGGCGGGCGGCGGCCACGTGGACGTGCCGGAAGGCCGCTGGCTCACCGGCTCCATCCACCTGCTCGACCGCGTGGACCTGCACGTCAAGGAGGGCGCCACGCTGCTGTTCAGCACCGACCCGAAGGCGTACCTGCCGCTGGTGCCGACCCGGTTCGAGGGCGTCGAGCTGTTCAACTACGCGCCGCTCATCTACGCCTACGGCCGCAGCGATATCGCCGTGACCGGGTCGGGGGTGCTCGACGGGCAGGCCGGCGACGAGCACTGGTGGCCGTGGAAGGGGTCGGGCGACCACGGCTGGGAGCCGGGCGAGCCGACCCAGGCCGCCGCGCGGGCCGCCCTGTTCGCCCAGGCCGAGCAGGGGGTGCCGGTCGCGCAGCGCCGCTACGGCGAGGGCGGTTACCTGCGGCCCTCCTTCATCGAGCCGTACCGGTGCCGCAACGTGCTCATCGAGGGCGTCACCATCGTCGACTCCCCCATGTGGGAGATCCACCCCACCTTGTCAGAGAACGTCCTCGTCCAGAACGTCACCGTCGTCTCCCACGGCCCCAACAACGACGGCTGCAACCCCGAGTCCAGCCGCATGGTGGTGATCAGGGGCTGCACGTTCGACACCGGCGACGACTGCATCGCGATCAAGTCGGGCCGCAACGCCGACGGCCGCCGGGTGAACGTCCCCAGCGAGCACATCCTGGTCGAGAACTGCACCTTCCGCGACGGGCACGGCGGCATGACGATCGGCAGCGAGATGTCGGGCGGGGTGCGCGAGGTGTTCATCAGGGACTGCGCGATGTCCAGCCCCAACCTCGACATCGCGCTTCGGTTCAAGACGAACTCCGTACGCGGCGGGTTCATCGAGGGCTTCCACGCCAGGGACCTGGAGATCGGGCAGGTCGGCGGCTCGGTGATCGACGTGAACTTCTTCTACGAGGAGGGGCCTGGGCACGGGTTCAACCCGTCCGTACGCGGGATCGACGTCAGGGACGTGACCGTGCGGACCGCCAGGCGCGCGCTCAACCTGCGCGGCTACCCGGAGGCGCCGATCCGCGACGTCACCCTCACCGACGTGGACTTCGGCGCCACCGCCACCCCGAACGTCCTCGAGAACGTCGAGAACCTCGTCCTCGAGAACGTCACCGCGAACGGCGTCCCCGTCACGGCCTGAGAATCGCCAAGCTCTCCCGCCAGTCCGCAGGCATCTCGTACCTGGTCAGGCTCGCCTCGCCCGGCCTCCACAGGGCGACCACACCCTTGTGGTCGCTCTCGCGGGGGTGGTCGTCCGCCGTGGTGACGAAGCCGCCCGCGAGCACCAGCCGGCCGGCCGGCGTCCAGCGCATGCGGCGGCTCTTGACGTCCACGGGGAGGGGCATGGACGGGACGTGCGTCCATGCGAGCGAGCGCGTGTCCAGCACCCAGACGTCGAGCGACTCGTGCGCGCCGGGGGTGGGGGTGAGGAACGGAACGGCGACGTACGTGCCGTCCGAACTCACCTCGCCCTCGGCCACCACGCCCGTGCCGCTCGGCCTGCCGACCGGCCGTTCCTTCCCACCTGGCACCACCAAGGCGAGCCGCCCGTCCTTCCGCTCGACCAGCAATTCCCTGGACGTCGCGGCGACGATCCGCGGATAGCGGGCGGTCTTCCGCAGACCGTCATGGGTCAGGAGCAGCGACTCGCGCCGGTGCCTGGCGTGCAGCCCGTAAGGCGTGTCGGCGTAGGGCAGGGCACCGCAGGGGCTCCACCTGGGGCGGCGCAGGATCGTCCCGTCCTCGGCCTGCTCGCGTACGGTGCAAGGACCGCCGTACTCCGGCTGATCCGTCACCCAGAAGCCCGAGCCGTCAGCGGCAGGGAACGCGTTCCAGCCGCTGGCCAGCTCGACCGCCTTTGACCCTTTGAGCAGGTACAGCCGCACCTGGTTGACGCCAGGACCACTCGCGGCGATCACCGTGTGCGGCCCGTGGACGGTGGCCGCGAGGGTGACCCTTCGATCCGCCGGCAGCCCGGTCACAGGCGTCGCGGCGCCGGTGTCCACGTCCACGATCCTCGTGCCGCCCACCAGCAACCGGATCCCGCTCGGCCGTGGGCTCTCCGTGGCCCGTCCGGCCTGGGGAGCAGCGGCACAACCCACCGCGAACAGCAGCACGAGCACCGGCCCCACCCTGCCCGCCCACATGCGGAGAAGCTACCGGAAAACCCTCTCTCGTAGCATGCGAAGATCCTGGTGCAGATACGACGCGACGAAAGAGACCCCCGCCATGGCCGTCATCCACCACACCACCCTCAAGCCGACCAAGCTGGAGCTGCTCACCGCCTGGCTCCCCACCCGCCCGTGGTACCGCGGCTCGACCGCGCCCGAGCTGTCGAAGGCGGGCGGCTTCCGGCTGGACGATCCCGAGGGCGCGGTGGGCATCGAGTTCATGGTGGTCAACGACACGTCAGGCGGCCGGGCGACGGCGTACCTGGTGCCGCTCACGTACCGGGGAGCTCCGCTCGCGGACGCCGAACACGCCCTGATCGGCACCGCCGAGCACGGCGTGCTGGGCCGGCGCTGGGTCTACGACGGCTGCCACGACCCCGTCCTGATCGCCCAGCTGACGGCCCTCCTCGAAGGCCAGGTGACAGCCCAAGACCAGAACACCACCGACACCCCCGACCCCACCATCACCGTCTCCTACACCGCGACGCCGGCAGGCCCCGCTGAGACCGGCACCACCGACGACAGAGACGGCACGATCCTCCCCGGCCCGTCCGGCGCGGCTCTCCGCCTCCACCGCGTCCTCCAGCCCGCGGCCCCGCCGGCCACAACCGGCCACATCACCGGCCCCTGGTCCAACTCCGACGGCACCAAGGCCAGCGGCCCTTTCCTCACCGTCCACCCACGACATTGAGCGACCGCAAGGCCATCGGCCGGACGCCCACGGGAGGGGCCGGCCGGACGATTCAGCGCTGCTTGAGGCGGCAGGGCCGTTGCGTTCTCGACGGGTGAGACTGTTGAACCCCTGAGCCGGGTGGGCAAGTAGAGGCGCCCCAGTGCGGAGATGACGAACGCGACCC